>NZ_JBFAUH010000003.1:180736-422946 GCF_040679095.1 Streptomyces sp. NPDC052496 | reverse complement strand
CGCCCTGGGAGGCGGCGTCCGAGCCGGAGCAGGCGGTCAGGCTCAGCCCGGCGGCGGCGGTCAGGGCCGCGGCGGCCAGGCGCAGGGTGCGGCGGGTGATGGTGCTGGAGCTCATTTCAGGTCCCCCAGGACGGTCGGTGACGGGCTCTGCCCGGTACGACACCCACTCTTGCCGTGGCCCTTGGCGCGGGACTGCCGCGCCGCTAACACCCGGCTAACGCCCCCGTAGGCGCCAAACCCGTGGTCGCCCGTAGGCCACGTCAGCGCGCCGGCCCGGTGACCTCCTGGGTGCCGAGGACGGCGAGCAGGTCGAGGAGGCCGGCGCTGTCGGTGCCGACCGCGGGGGTGAACCAGAGCAGCCGCTGCCGGCCGTCCTCGCTGAACAGGTTGAGGCAGTTGACCTCGATCAGGCCGAGCGTGGGGTGGATGAGGCGTTTGCGGTCGTTGCGCCGGAAGGCCACGTCGTGGTCGGCCCACAGGGCGGCGAACTCCGCGGAGGCGGCGAGCAGCGTGCTGATCATCGAGCCGGCTTCGGTGTCCTTGGCGTCCCGTCTGGCGGCCGCGGCCCGCAGGTCGGCGACGAAGGCCCGGGACTGGCCCGCGTGGTCGGCCTCGGGGTACAGCTGCCGGGCGTCGGGCTCGGTGAACCACCGGTGGATGAAGCTGGCGCGGGCGCCCCGCAGGCCGGAGTGATCGCCGAGCAGCGCCACCGCCGGCGGGTTCTGTACGAGGGTGACGTGCAGGTCGGTGATCACCTGGGCGGGGGTCGACGTCAACCGGGTGAGCAGGTCGAGCATGCCGGGGTGTACGTGCGAGGCGGATCCGCCGGGCGCGGGCACCGGGCGGTCGGCCAGGCGGTAGAGGTAGTCGCGCTCGTCAGCGGTCAGGCGCAGGGCTCGCGCCAGCGCGGCGATCATCTGCTCGGAGGGCTGGGATCCGGCGCCGCGTTCGAGCTCGTTGTAGTAGTCCACCGAAGCGCCGGCGAGCTGGGCCACCTCGTCGCGGCGCAGCCCGGGCACACGGCGGCGGGGCCCGTGGGGAAGCCCTACGTCGGCCGGGCGGATGCGGGCACGCCGTGAGCGCAGGAAAGCCCCCAACTCGGTGTATTTCACAGAACCCATGCCGTCATTCTGCGTCCGGCCGGGACGCCGGCACAGGGGATGACATCCCCTGGTTCCGCCCGCCGGTGCCGCGCATCGTGAGGACATGACCACGCACCACGCCACCCCGAAACCCACTCCCACCTCCACTCCTCCCCCGGCGGCCGGCCGGGCCGCCGTCGTCACCGGCGGATCGCGCGGCATCGGCCGGGCGGTCTCCCTCCAGCTCGCCCTGGACGGCCTGGCCGTCGTCGTGAACTACGCCCGTGACGCGGCTGCCGCCGAGAAGACGGTGGCGGCGATCACCGCCGCGGGCGGACGGGCGGTCGGCGTGCAGGCGGACGTGGCGGACGAGCACGCGGTCGCCGCCCTGTTCGACCGGGCGGAGCAGGAGTACGGCGGCGTGGACGCCGTGGTGAACTGCGCCGGCCGGCTCGCTCTGTCGCCGATCGCCGACCTCGACCTGGCGGCGCTCGACGCCATGCACCGTACGAACATCCGTGGCACCTTCGTCGTCGCTCAGCAGGCCGCCCGGCGGCTGCGCGCGGGCGGCTCGTTCGTGGGGTTCTCGACCTCCGTGGTCGGCACCCGGTTCCCCGCTTACGGGGCGTACGCGGCGAGCAAGGCGGCCGTCGAGGCGCTCACGCTGATCCTCGCCCGTGAGCTGCGCGGGCGGGACATCACCGTGAACACCGTCGCCCCCGGCCCCACCGCCACGGACCTGTTCCTCGAAGGCAAGACACCCGAGCAGATCGACCAGCTCGCGAAGACCCCGCCCCTGGAGCGGCTGGGCACCCCGGAAGACATCGCCCAGGTGGTCGCCTTCCTCACCGGCCCGGCAGGGCGCTGGGTGAACGGCCAGGTCCTGCGGGCCAACGGGGGCCTGGTGTGAGGAGCGCGAGGACGCAGCCGTACGCCGTGGTGGTCACCGGCGCGTCCAGCGGCTCCGGACTCAGCGCACGAGGCCCACCCACCTCACAAGTCTCACTCACCGCATGAAGCCCACCCACCGTATGAGGACCCCCCTACCGCACGAGACCCACCCACCGCACGAAGCCAATCCACCGCTGAAAACCCACTCACCGCTCAAACCCCACCCACCGCACCCAACTCACTCACCGCACAAGCTCTCCAAAGGAGCCCCCATGCCTTTCGCCCACTTCAAGATCCCCGCAGGCACCGTCACCGCCGACGACAAGAAGAAGATCGTCCAGCGCACCACCGACCTGTACGCGGAGATCTACGGCGAGCGGGCCCGCCCCACCACCGTCATACTGATCGACGAGGTCGCCGACGGCGGCTGGGGTGTCGCCGGCAACGTCCTGACCGCCGCCATGCTCAACGGTGACGCCTGACACCCCTCCACCTGGTGTACGAGGCCCGGAGCCGGGCCCCGGTCACCGGGCCACGCCGCGCAGCGATGGGTCACGCGAGCCGGGCAATGCGTGAATTGCCCGACTTGCCAAAGCTGTCCCGGGACATCAATTGACTGAGCCCCGATGAACCACATGCGCCCCTCCCGCATCATCATCGGCAGACGCTGCCTGGACGGCGATCGCCGGAACGGCAGACAGCTGGGCGCCGGTCCTCCGCGATCCGCGCCCGGCTCCATCTGTAGACATGGAGCGCCCATGACCAGGGCGCTCAGGGGGAGTACACGATGGCCGAGCTCCGCTCGGGAAACAGGCTCGCCGCGCTGGACGGGCTACGGCTGCTGGCCGCGCTGATGGTGGTTTTCTACCACTACGTGGCGCTCGCCCGGCCGTGGGGACACGACACCGGGACGATCTTTCCGACCGCCCACTGGGCCGCCCAGTACGGGTGGCTCGGGGTCGAGGTGTTCTTCCTCATCAGCGGCTTCGTGATCTGTATGAGCGTATGGGGCCGTACGGTGGGCGACTTCGCCGTCTCGCGGATCTCCCGCCTCTTCCCCGCCTACTGGGCCGGGATCCTGCTCACCACGCTGGCACTGAAGGTGTGGCCGGAGGTCGATTCCTTCCCGGGCTGGGACCGGCTGATCAACAACCTGTCCATGCTCCAGTCCGGCAACGACTCCCCCGATGTCGACCCGGTGTACTGGACGCTCTTCGTGGAGCTGAAGTTCTACCTGATCATGGTCGCGGTGGTGTGGTTCGGCGTCACCTACCGCAACTGCCTGATCCTGTGCGGCGTGTGGACCGTGGCCGCCGCGCTCGCCCCGGGTGCGCACACGCCCCTGCTGACCACGTTCGCGATGCCGCAGTACGCACCGTTCTTCATCGCGGGCATCGCCTTCTACCTCATGCGGCGCCACGGGCAGAACGCGGTGCTGTGGGCCCTGGTCGTCGTGCAACTGCTGCTCGCCCAGCGCTACATCGATTACCGCATGGCGACCAGTCTGGGCAAAGCCGCCGCGGCCGCCCTGCCCAGCTGGCCGGCCCGGCTCGTCATCATCGCGGGTTTCGCCCTGATCGGCGCGATCGCCCTCGGCGGCTTCGACCGGATCCGGTGGAAGTGGCTCACCACCGCGGGAGCGCTCACCTACCCGCTCTACCTCCTCCACATGAACATCGGCATGACCCTCATCCACCACTTCCGCGACCGGGTGCCTGCCCCGGTCCTAGTGGCCTCGGTGACGGCGTTCATGCTGGTCGCCGCCTGGCTGGTGCACCGTTGCGTGGAGCGTCCCCTCGGGAAGTGGCTCCGGACCACCATGCGGAAGGGCGTCGACGACGTCCGCCGGCACATCGCGCCACGGCGCAAGGCCGTCCGGCAGCCCGCGGCAGTGGTACCCGCGCCCCGTACGGGGGAGTCCGAGCCGGAACGCGCGCCGCACCGCGTACCCGAGTCGGTGCGGTAGCGCGGAGCGGCTTACGATCAGCGGCACGAGGTTGTTGAAAACGCAATCACCCCGTCGTGTCGCGGGGCCGTCCCGGGAGGGGTACGCATATGAGCACCGCCGAAGGGGAGCCGGCCGAGGCGCACCCCGCGCCCCGCTCCGCGCCCGCACCCGCCGACCCGGCCCCGCGCGTCGAAATCCTCGCCCCGCGCGACGTCCCCCTGGGCGGCCCACGGGCCATGACCGTACGCCGTACGCTGCCGCAGCGGTCCCGTACGCTCATCGGCGCCTGGTGCTTCGCCGACCATTACGGCCCCGACGACGTCACCGAGACGGGCGGCATGGACGTCGCGCCGCACCCGCACACCGGCCTGCAGACGGTGAGCTGGCTGTTCAGCGGCGAGATCGAGCACCGCGACAGCCTGGGCACCCACGCGTACGTACGGCCCGGCGAACTGAACCTCATGACAGGCGGCCACGGCATCAGCCACTCGGAGGTCTCGACGCGGCGGACCACCGTCCTGCACGGCGTGCAGCTGTGGGTCGCGCTGCCCGATGAACACCGGCACGCGGAAGCGGACTTCCAGCACCACGTGCCCGGCTCCGTACGGGTCGACGGCGCCACGGTCAGCGTCTTCCTGGGCACCCTCGCCGGAGTCACCTCCCCGGTGCGCACCTTCACGCCACTGCTCGGCGCCGAGGTCGTCCTCGACCCGGGGGCGACGGCCGTCCTCACCGTCGACCCGGCCTTCGAGCACGGCCTGCTCGTCGACCACGGCACCGTCCGCCTGGCCGGCGCGGCCCTGCGCCCGGCCGAACTCGGCTATGTCGCCCCCGGCCACGGCCGCCTCACGCTGACGAACGAGTCGGACGCCCCCGCACGGACCGTCCTGCTCGGCGGCGCTCCCTTCGAGGAGGAGATCGTCATGTGGTGGAACTTCGTGGGCCGCTCCCAGCAGGACATCGAGGAGGCCCGGAGGGACTGGATGGCCGGGTTCCTGAGCGACTCCATGACCGGCTCCGTGACCGACCGCATGACCGGCTCCATGACCGGCTCCGTGACCGACCGCATGACCGGCTCCATGGCCGGCTCCATGGCCGACCCGGCGGTCGGCTCCATGGCCAGCTCCCGGTTCGGTGAGGTGCACGGTTACGACGGCGGCCGCGGTGGCCGGCTACCTGCCCCCGAACTCCCCACGGTGGGGCTGAAGCCGCGCGGCCGGGTGCGCTGACCCCGGTCCCGCCTCACGGGGCGCCCTCCCGGCGGTGCCACAAGACGGCGCCCCCGCCGCTTGGATGTCGGTAGCGGCGGGGGCGTCATGGGCGCCAGGCCCTGTCATCGTGCGGGGTGAATCAGCTGTTGCGGCGGCGGAAGGCCTTGCGCACGAAGTGGATGATCAGCCAGATCACCACGATGATGACGACCAGGAAAATGATCAGCAGCACGATGAGGAAGATGCCGAGCTTCTTGAAGAAGCCCTTTTTCTTCTTCTTGTCCTTCTTCTCCTTCTTGTCCTTGGAGCCGAAGGCGGCCTTCGCGTGGTGGTGGAAGGAGGCCGGCGCGGCCTCCGCCTGCGCGGCCGGCGCGCCGGCGGTCTGCTGCTGGACGCTGTGGGCGACCGCCGGAGCGGGCGCCGCGGCCGCCGCGGAACCCGCCGCGCCCATCAGGCCGAGCAGCAAGGCCACGACAACGGCGGTGATCCGCCCGCTCGTTGCCCGTACGGTCCGTGCGGCGCGTACGGCCGGCGCGGCCGGTACGGCATGTTCGGAAGGCTTGCGCTCGGTGCTCATCCGGTTCCGTTTCCCCTCGTGGTTGGTGCAGGGCGCGGCACGCTGATCGAGACGCGCGTCAACCATTATGGAACCGTCACCTGGCTGGCCCGTCAGTGCGCGGCCGGACCGCGGTCGGGCACCGGGGCGTCCGCGGCCCGTACGACGCCCGTCGTCCGGACGGCCTCCCCGGCCGTACCGCCCTGTTCACCACCGTCGGCGTCACCCTTCATCGCCTTGGTCTCGCTCTTGAGGATCCGCAGCGACTTGCCGAGGGCCCGCGCCGTGTCCGGCAGCTTCTTCGAGCCGAACAGCAGGATCACCACGATCGCCACGATCAGCAGGTGCCAGGGCTCCAGTCCGTTCCGCAGCATCGCCGTCCCGCCTTTCTCCCTCTGAGCCGCCCGCCGGGCCACCGGGCCACCGGACATCAGCAGCTTGTCCGCTTTATAACTTGCTACATTGCGCAACTGTACAACCAACGGGCCGGATCGCCCGTCTTCCTCGGCACAGAGCCACGCGGGTGAGGTGCACACATGACAGCAAGCAGCCACAAGGCGACGGCCGAGAGCTCCGGACGGGCCGGGCGCGCCGGGCGAACGGGCCGCGGCAGGCGGCGGCCCCTGCGTACGGCCGGCATCGTCGCCGTCTCGCTGCTCGTACTGATCACCGCGGGGGCCGGCTGGTTCTACCTCAAGCTCAACGGCAACATCACCACCTTCGGCGCCGAAGGCGTCAGCCCACAGCGCCCCGCCGAGGGCGCCGGCGGCCAGAACGTCCTGGTCATCGGCTCCGACTCGCGGTCCGGCGACAACAGCTCGCTCGGCGGCGGCGAGGGTGACGTGGGCCGCTCGGACACCGCCTTCCTGCTGCACATCTACGGCGACAGCAAGCACGCGGTCGCGGTCTCCATACCCCGGGACACCCTGGTGGAGATACCCCCGTGCCGACTGCCGAGCGGCAAGTGGACGGCGCCGCAGCACAACGCCATGTTCAACGCGGCGTTCTCGGTCGGCGGGAGTGCCCAGGGCAATCCGGCCTGCACCCAGAACACGGTGGAGAAGCTGTCCGGCATACGCGTCGACCACACCGTCGTCGTCGACTTCGAGGGCTTCTCGAAGATGACGTCCGCGGTGGGCGGCGTACCGGTCTGCCTGCCGAAGGACATCTACGAGGGCGACCTGAACCCCAACCGTCACTCCCGCGGCGAGCGGATCTTCGCCAAGGGCCCGCAGACCGTTTCCGGTCAGCAGGCGCTCGATTACGTACGTATCCGGCACGGTATCGGCGACAACTCGGACATCGGCCGAATCCAGCGCCAGCAGGCCTTCGTCGGCTCGCTGATCAAGAAGGTCAAGGGCCAGGGATTCAACCCCACCACCCTGCTGCCGCTCGCCAATGCCGCCACCCAGTCCATGACCGTCGACCCCGGCCTGGACTCGGCCGACAAACTGCTCTCCTTCGCGATGTCCCTGAAGGACATCGACCTGCACAACACCAAGTTCGTCACCCTGCCCTGGCGCTACCAGGGCGAGCGGGTCGCCATCGTGCACCCGGAGGCGGACACGCTGTGGGCGGACATCAAGGCGGACCGCACGCTGGACGGGAAGAATGCGGGCGGACCGGGGTCGGCCGGTGCGTCAGCCTCTTCCGGGCCGTCGCCGTCCCCCTCTGCGAGTACGGGGACGGGTACGGGTGCGGGTATGGGTACGGATACAGGTACGGGCACGGGCGTCAGCGTCGCCGTGTACAACGGCACCACCGCCACCGGCCTCGCCGCCCGCGCCGCCGATCAGCTGAAGTCCGCGGGCTTCACCGTCACCGGCACGGCGACCGCCCGGGCCCAGGACCACGCGACCACCGTCGTCGAGTACGGCGCGGGCAAGGAGGCCGAGGCCAAGGCCGTCGCTGCTCGCTTCGGGGGCGCTCAGCTGGTGCCGACGGCCTCCTCGGGCGTCAAGGTCGTCCTGGGCACCTCGTACGCGTCCGATCCGAAGCTGACACCCGCTGCCGGGTCCACCGGGGGCCCGGGCCCCTCGTCAGGGGCGCCAGGCTCGTCCGGGGCGTCCGGGGCATCCTCCGGATCGTCGTCGGCCATCGCTGACAAGGCACGCTCGGCGGACGACAACATCTGCTCGGACCTGTCTTACGGGTGAGGCTCCTGAGGCTGGATCTTTCAGGGCTGAGGTGAGGCTGGATCTTTCAGGGCTGAGGCTCGGGCGGCGGCCCCTGCGCCGCCGCGTTCCGGTCGTACCGTTCCTTCGCCCACGCCAGCCCGGCCCCGTACAGCACCAGCACCGCCGCCAGCAGCCCGTAATAGAGGGGAGGCAGGGCCGCCATCCCCAGCAGCGGACCCAGCGGTGACGGCGGCAGCAGCAGTCCGATGACGGCGAGCGCGCACACCGCGATCCGGATCTGTCCGGGCGCCCGGCCTTCCGCCGAGTGGCGTCCCGTACGCAGCAGGTACATCACCAGCGCCTGCGTCAGCAGGTTCTCCGTGAACCACCCGGCGTGGAACGCGTCCTGGCTGCCCGGGTGGCCGAAGCCGTGCACCGCGAGCAGCAGTACGCCGAACGTGGCCAGGTCGGCCGCGGCGTTCAGCAGCCCGAAGCCGGTGATGTAGCGGAGCAGGTCGGCGGGGCGCAGGACCGCGGGCCGGCGCAGCGCGGCGGGGCCCGGCCGGTCGAAGGCGAACGCGAGCTGGACCGCGTCGAAGCACAGGTTCTGCACCAGGACCTGGGCCGGGAGCATCGGCAGGAACGGCAGCAGCAGGCCGGCGCCGAGCATCGCGATGACGTTGCCGAGGTTCGAGGAGAGGGTGATGCGCAGGTACGTGGCGATGTTGGCGCTGCTGCGGCGGCCCGCGACGATCGCGCCGTCGATGGCGCTCAGGTCCTTCGAGGCGAGCACCACGTCGGCCGCCTCGCGGGTCACGTCGACGGCATCGCGCGGGGCGATGCCCACGTCGCAGGCGTGCAGGGCGGGGAGGTCGTTGACGCCGTCGCCGAGGAAGCCGACGGTACGGGGCGGGGTCACGGTCCCCGGCTCGGGCTCCGGCCCTGACCCCGACCCCAGCTTCACCTTCGCCTCCGGCGCCGGCTTCGGCTCGGGGCCCGCCCCGGCCCGTAGAGCCGCCACGATCCGCGCCTTGTGTTCCGGTGTGCAGCGCGCGAACGCCGTCGTACGGGCGGCGAGCCGGGCCAGTTCGGCGTCCGTGAGGCCGTCGGTCCGGTCGGCGGTGACCACCGCGCCGGGACCGGTGTCGAGCCCGAGTTCGCGGCAGACGTGGGTGACGGTGCCCGGGTGATCCCCGGTGAGGACCTTGACGGCGACGCCGCGCCGCGCGAGGCCCGCGCACGCCGCGGCGGCGGTCGGGGCGAGCGCGTCACGCAGGCCGACGAAGCCGACGAGGGTCAGGCCGCGCTCGTCCGCCGGCGTGTAGCGGCGGCCGGGCCGGGCGGGCCGCTCGGCGACCGCGACGGCCAGCAGCCGCAGCCCGTCCGCCGTACGGTCCGCGACGAGCCGGGCCAGCCGCGCGCGGGCCGCGTCGTCCAGGTCACTGTCCTCTCCCCCCGTACGGACGCGGGCGCAGCGCTCCAGTACGGCCTCGGGCGCGCCCTTGACCACGAGCGTGTGCGCGCCGAGCCGGGAACGGATGCCGCCCGCCGGCCCCGCGTCCGTACGGACCACCGCGCACGACGTTCGCCGTACCGGGTCGAAGGGCAGCGCGGCGATGCCCTCGTACGCGAGCAGTTCGTCGAAGTCGTCCGCGGCCGCCTCCAGGACCGCCTCGTCGAGCGCGTCCGGGGTGGGCAGCTCGGCCAGCTGGAGTGTCCACAGGCTGTTGACAGCCGCCCAGTGCAGTGGCTCGGGGGCCGGCCGCCCGTCGGGGCCGAGGGAGCAGTCCAGGACCGGGCGGTCCTGGGTGAGGGTGCCGGTCTTGTCCGTACACAGCACATCGATCGCGCCGAGGTCGTGCAGCGCGGGCAGCCGCTTGACGATCACCTCACCACCGCGTGCGAGCAGCGCCGCGCCCCGGGCGAGCGCGGTGGTGACGATGACCGGCAGCATCTCGGGCGTCAGCCCGACCGCCACCGCGACGGCGAACGGCAGCGTCTCCAGACCACGGCCGCGCAGCGCGGCGTTGGCCATCAGCACCAGCGGCGGAGTGAGCAGCATGAAGCGGATGAGGGTCCAGGAGACACCGTTGACGGAGCGGTCGAAGGCGCTCGTGGGGCGGGTGGGGGGTGTGGGTGGCGTGGGGCGTACGAAGCGCACGGAGCGTACAGAGCGCACGGAGCGCACGGGTCGATTGGCGCTCGCAGGGCGCGCGTCTCCCGTGCCGCTTTCGGACGGCTGCCGGTAGGTACCGGCGAACACCGTGTCCGCGCCGGTCGCCAGCACCACCGCGGTCGCACTGCCGGAGGCTACGCTGCTGCCCTGAAAACACAGCTCAGGACGCCCGAAGAGGCCCGCACCTCGTCCAGCGGAGGCAGCCGGTCCGTCCGGGGCGGGCCTTCCCGGGCCCGGCCCGTCCGCACCGTCCCCCGGCGCCTCCACCGGACATTTCACCCCCGGCGCCTCCACCGGATATTTCGCCACCGGCGCCGACTCCCCCGTCAGCGGCGCCTGCCGTACCGTCAGCCCGCTCGCGCGCAGCAGCCGCAGGTCAGCGGGTACCAGATCGCCCGGCCCGAGCCGGATCACATCCCCCGGGACCAGCTGATCGACCGGAATCTCCCGGGCGGCCCAATCCTTCGGACCGGCCGCACCAACGATTCCCCTCGGTCCGACCGCACCGACCCCTCCCCTCGTCCCGGCCGCACCACCCGTTCCCCTCGCCCCGGCCGGATCCTTCGAGCCCCCCGCCCCCCTCCGCTGCACCGTCGCCGTAGTGGCGATCAGCTCGCGCAGGGCCGCCGTGGACCGCTCCGCCCGGTACTCGCCGCTGGAACGCAGCACCGCGCTGACGACCACCAGCACCGCGATCACACACGCCGTCCCCCAGGAGGCGACGGCGGCCGAGACCAGGGCCAGGCACAGCAGTACGGTCGTGAAAGGGTCACGCAGGCTGTGGACGAAGCGCCACGGCCGGCCGGTCGGCCGCCGCTCGGGCGCCGCGTTGTCGCCGTACCGCAGCAGCCGCTCCTCGGCCTGCGCCTCGGTCAGGCCGCGCGGCCCGCTCTCCAGGAGGCGCAGGGTTTCGAGAGCCGTGAGTCCGGGGGTGTCGCGCAGCCGGGCGCCGCTGTCTGCCCGTACGCCCGGTGGTGCGGTGGTGCGCCGGCCCGGCTCCGCCTCCCCTTCCGTACGAGCGGACGCCGAGCCCACGGCCCTCTCAGGCGCCCAGGCCACGGACGCGTCCCGGAACCGCCGGGCCGTCGGACCGGCCCGTCCGGTCGGTCAGCTGCCCCACCAGCCACCGCACCATCGACACCACATCGGGGTCGTCGACCAGGTACACCACGCGGCGGCCCTCGCGCCGCGACCGCACCAGCCCCGCCAGCTTCAGCTTGGCCAGGTGCTGGCTCACCGCGGGCAGCGCGCCGCCCACCCGCTCCGCCAGCCCGCTGACGTCGCACTCGCCGCCCGCCAGCACCCAGACGATGTGCAGGCGCGCGGGCGACGCCAGCAGCCCGAACGTCGCCGCGGCCTCCGTCAGCACCTCGGCCGACGGATCCGCCACGTCCTCGACGCCACTCGTCACAGCCGCTCTCCATCCGCCTGGGGCCGCCCAGGGACGGCCCGTGCCCCCGAAAGGTCCCAGTCTAGGTGCCGGGCCCCCAGGCGCCCGGGCACTCCCGTACGGAGAAAGCACCGTGCGTACGGAGGAAACCCCGTGCGTACGGAGGCGGCGGCCCCAGCCCTTGTGCCCCCTTCCCACCCCTCACCGCGAAAGCCCCGCCCCCGAGCCCGAAAACCCCGCCCCCGAGCCCGAAGGCCCGGAGCCGGGGCTCCACGATGTGCACGGCGCGGTCGGGGGAAACGGCATCGGGGGGACCACCGTTTCCCCCGATGGTGGACCGGGCCCCAAAGTCCGCGCCGCTGTCAGGGGGGAAGCGTGCGGCGTGGACCCCGCAGTGGGGCTCTGATCCCGTGCCCCGCGGATTCCTGCCAGATCCGCCGGGCACGTCCCCATCCTGCTCCGCACGCCCCTTACGGAACGCAGGCAAAGGACCTGCCTCCAGGGGCCTTTGGTCCCTAAAGTCCCCGTCAGCGCGCGCGTCACGGTGCGTAACGGCCGTACGTCTCCGACGCGCCTCCGCCCACGCGCCGCCCGCGGGGCCCCGTCCCGCCTCGCCCCGCCCTGCCCCCGCCCCCCGTCCCACCGGCTCCACCCCTGTTGCGGAAGTGGTTACACTCACCCGGTCTGCACGCTGGGGAAGGGCGGGCAGGAGCTGCCGTAGGGGAGACGGGGACAGTCAGATGGCGCAAGCGAAGAAGATCGCGCTGTACGTGGTCATCGTCTTCGTCCTGTACACGATCATCACGTCCCCGGCACGCGCCGCCGATCTGGTGCAGATAGGGTTCGAGGGCATCTCGTCGGCCGCGCATGGTGTCGGCGAGTTCATGACCCAGCTGATCTCGTAGGGCGCCCTGACGGCGCGGCCCGGAGCCGTACGGACCGGGACGCACGGGCCGGGGCGTACGGTGCGAATCGGCCACGGGCCGACCGTACGGAGGACCGCCCAGTGATACGCCACCTGGTTCTTTTCAAGCTCAACGACGGTGTCGGACGCGATGAGCCGCGGGTCGCGGCCGGCGTCAAGGCGTTCCAGGAGCTGGCCGACCAGATTCCTGAGCTGGAGTTCTGGGAGTGCGCCTGGAACATCACGGACCGGCCGATCGCGTACGACTTCGCCGTGAACTCGGCCGTGGCCGACGCCGACGCCCTCAAGCGCTATATCGAACACCCGGCCCATCAGGCTGCCGCCGGGCAGTGGCGCGAGTTCGCCACCTGGGTGATCGCGGACTACGAGTTCTGAGCAGCGGCTCACGCCGCGCGCACGCCCCTCCCCCTGCGCCCTTCCCTGCCTCCCCCGCCCCTCGTCCCGTCCCACGGGCGAGGGGCTTCCGCATGACCGGTCCCGGCCGTGCGTACGCCTCCCGTCGATCAACTCTGCGATCAACACGGCGTTTCGCGGTGCTTGCACACAGTGCACATGTCTTGTGATGCTATGACCGCTTTTGCCGGTTGAATGGACTGAGAAGGGTGGCGTGCCCGTGACGGCCCGAACTGCGCCCAAGGCGCCATCCCGCGAGAGCAGGAGCGCGGACACGCGGGCACTCACGCAGGTGCTGTTCGCCGAGCTCACGAGCCTGGAGCCGGGCACGCCCGAGCACGCCCGGGTGCGCGCCGCCCTGATCGAGGCCAACCTGCCCCTGGTGCGGTACGCGGCGGCACGTTTCCGCAGCCGCAACGAGCCCATGGAGGACGTCGTCCAGGTCGGCACGATCGGCCTGATCAACGCCATCGACCGCTTCGACCCCGGGCGCGGCGTCCAGTTCCCCACCTTCGCGATGCCCACCGTGGTCGGCGAGATCAAGCGCTACTTCCGGGACAACGTGCGCACCGTCCACGTACCGCGCCGCCTCCACGAACTGTGGGTGCAGGTCAACGGCGCCACGGAGGACCTGACCGTACTGCACGGCCGCTCCCCGACGACCGCGGAGATCGCCGAACGGCTCAAGATCGGCGAGGACGAGGTACTGGCCTGCCTGGAGGCGGGCCGCTCGTACCACGCCACCTCCCTGGAGGCCGCGCAGGAGGGTGACGGCCTGCCGGGGCTGCTGGACCGCCTCGGGTACGAGGATCCGGAGCTGGCCGGGGTAGAGCACCGGGACCTCGTACGGCATCTGCTCGTCCAGCTCCCGGAGCGCGAACAGCGCATCCTGCTTCTCCGTTACTACAGCAACTTGACGCAATCTCAGATCAGCGCCGAGCTGGGGGTGTCGCAGATGCACGTGTCGCGGCTACTGTCGCGGAGCTTCGCACGACTGCGGTCCGCAAACAGGATCGAAGCCTAACCGGGACGGGCGACCCGTTCCTGCACAGATATATCGACAAGGCGCTACAGCGTGTTGCCGACATGTGACATTCTGCAGGAACCGCGTTTGCCGTGGCGTCGCCTCCGGTATTCAGGTGGAGGCATAAGTTCTCGGTTCCGCCGCGGACCGAGGGCGCCGCAGCGACCCGACCGCGACCTCAAGGGGGTGGCATGTCCGTAGAACTGGGCAGCTCGAAGGTGCTTCCCGCGATTCCCGCGCCGGCACCACATGTGCACGACGACGACGCTCTCAACACCCGTACGCTCTCCCGCTCCCTGTTCCTGCGGCTGGCCACGCTCGACAAGGACAGCCCGGAGCGCACGTACGTACGCGACACCCTCATCGAGCTGAACCTGCCGCTGGTGCGTTACGCGGCGGCACGTTTCCGCAGCCGCAACGAGCCGATGGAGGACATCGTCCAGGTCGGCACGATCGGCCTGATCAAGGCCATCGACCGTTTCGATTGCGAACGCGGCGTGGAATTCCCGACGTTCGCGATGCCGACGGTGGTCGGTGAGATCAAGCGTTTCTTCCGCGACACCTCGTGGTCGGTACGCGTTCCGCGCCGCCTCCAGGAGCTGCGCCTCGCCCTGACGAAGGCCAGCGACGAACTCGCCCAGAAGCTCGACCGGTCCCCGACCGTCACCGAACTGGCCCAGTGCCTGGGCGTGTCCGAGGAGGACGTCGTCGACGGCCTGGCGGTGGGCAACGCCTACACCGCCTCCTCGCTCGACTCCCCCTCCCCCGAGGACGACGGCGGTGAGGGCTCCCTCGCGGACCGCCTCGGTTACGAGGACAGCGCGCTCGAAGGCGTCGAGTACCGCGAATCCCTCAAGCCCCTGCTGGCCAAACTCCCGCCGCGCGAACGCCAGATCATCATGCTGCGCTTCTTCGCCAACATGACCCAGTCCCAGATCGGCGACGAGGTCGGCATCTCCCAGATGCACGTCTCCCGCCTCCTCACCCGCACCCTGGCAACGCTGCGCGAGGGCTTGATCTCGGACTGAGCCTGGGCGGGCCTTGGCCAATCCCGGCCTGCCCCCCGGACAGCCCCGGGATATCTCGGACTGCCCCCGGACAGCCCCGGGTTATCTCGGACTGCCCCCGGGCTTCCCCCGGACTGCCTCCGGGCGGACCGCCGTCCCGGTACAGCCGGCAACGGCCGGTCACCCGCCCCGTCCCCGTACGGGCCGACGCCCTGCCGTACCGGGCCTATGCAACTGACGCGCCGTCAGTGACACTGGCCCGATGCGACGGACCACCAGCGCCTTGCGTACCGCTCGTACCGCTCGTACTCCCCGTGCTGCCCGCACTCCTCGCGCCGGCCATCCTCCCCGCGCCGCCCGTGCTGCCCTCCCCGTCACCGCCCTGTGCCTGGTCACGCTGCTCTGCGCCTGCGGCAGCGACAGCGCCCGCGGTCACGCCGCAGTGGGCGCCGCCGGCCCCGCGGACGGCCGGTCCCCGACGAGCCCGGTACCCCCGCACGACGGGATCACCCTCACCCCGCTGGACGGCACCGGCGACCCCGCCACGGAACCCGGCTCCGCCACCCCGGGCCATACCCCCGCCTCGCGCCCCCCGACGAGCCCGGGCACTCCCCCATCCGCTCCAGGACCCCACGTCTACGACAACGCCCGCAGCGCGGACCGCGACACCACTCCCACCACTCCCCCCGCAGCCTCCCCCACCCCCAACTCCCCGCCCAGACGCCCGCAGGCCCCACCCCCCGGCAGCCCACCCGAACGCCCCGCCACCCACCTTCCCACTCCCAACCCAACCTCCCCCAAGCCCAAACCCACACCCGCCCCCACACCCAACACCCCACCCCACCTCACCACCACCCCCATCAAACGCACCAACGCCGAAGTCCGCTGGTGCGAAAACGTCTCCCTCACCCTGCGCAACACCGGCGACCGCCCCGCCACTTCAGGAACCGTCACCTTCAACACCCACATCATCGGCGCCCTGGGCATCGACTGGACCACCAGAACCACCACCCACTCCCTCCCCACCCCCATCACCGGCCACACCCACCGCACAGCCACCTGGCGCGTCTGCGTGGCGGCCTGGCGCGTACCTCTGGGGATGCATATCGAGACCCGGGATGCAGATGTCGTCTGGCGCTGAGTTCGACCACCCCTGGATGCGCGACGCGTTTCGTTCCGTCCCCCGGGGGGCGTTCGTTCCTGACACCGTCTGGGTGTGGCATTCCGATGACGACCGGTATCACCCTGTCGCCCGCGCCGACGACGAGGAGCAGTGGGTGGGGATGGTGCACCATCCCACCGAGGCCGTGGTCACGCAGGTGGATGACGGCCGGCCCGTGTACGCCGACGGTACGGGTGAGCTGCCCACCAGTTCGATCAGCGCGGTCAATGCCGTACTGACCATGCTCGCCGCCACCGACCCTGAGCCCGGCAGCCGGGTGCTGCACATCGGTACGGGTACGGGGTACGACTCCGCGCTGCTGTGCGAGCGGGTCGGTGACGCCGGCCTCACCACCGTCGAGGTCGACCGGACCCTGGCCGACGCGGCCCGCGCGCGGCTGTTCGGCCTCGGCTACCGGCCCCGCGTGGTCTGTGCGGACGGCGAGCGCGGCCATGCGCCGGACGCGCCGTACGACCGCATCCTCTGCACGGCGTCGTTGTCCCGCGTCCCCGCCGCGTGGATCGCCCAGTCCGCGCCCGGCGCGCGCATCGTCACACCGTGGAAGTCCACGCTCCAGCCCGCCGGCCTGGCCGTCCTGACCGTCTGGGACGACCGCCGCAGTGCCACCGGCCGTTTCGGCGTGCCGCTGACCTTCATGGACCTGCGCGGCCAGCGCCGCCCCGGCACCCCGCTCCCGCGCGTCTACACACCGCAGCGCTGGAGCGAGAGCCGGTACGGCACGACCGCCCTCCCCCCGGACTTCCTCGACGACTTCCATGCCCGTTTCGCCCTCGGTCTCCAGTTGCCCGGCGTCCACGCGACCCGTGCGGCAACGTCGGGCGCCACGCCCGCCTGGTGGCTGTCTACGGACACTGCCTGGGCGTACGTGTGCGCCGGGGAGGCGTACCAGTGGGGCGACCGGGAACTGGCCACCGAGGTCGAGCGGGCCTATGAGTGGTGGCTGGGGGCGGGCAGGCCGGAGGTGTTCGACTTCGGTATCACGGTGGGCAGCGGGGGTGGGGGCGGGGGCGGTGGTAGTGACGGTGGGGGCGGTGGTGGGCAACGGACGTGGTTCAGGTATGCGGACGGGCCGAGCTGGCCCGTAGGGCCGTAGGCCGGTGCGCTCATGACCCGGCAGACGTCTTGGCCCCCCATGATGTGATGACGCCGTGAACCGTGCCCTCGAAGACACCAACCGCCGGATGCTGCGGGCCCGGGATGCGATGGACCGCGCCTACGCGCAGCCGCTGGACGTTCCCGCCCTGGCCCGGATCGCGCACGTCTCGGAGGCGCACTTCTCCCGTACCTTCCGGGCCACGTTCGGTGAGACACCCCACCGTTACCTGCAACGACGGCGCGTCGAGCGGGCCATGTTCCTGCTGCGCGAGACCGACCGCAGCGTGACGGACATCTGCTTCGAGGTCGGTTTCGGCAGCCCGGGCACCTTCAGCCGTACCTTCCGCGACATCGTCGGCCGGTCCCCGCGTACGTACCGGAAGGAGGCGGTGGCCACGGTCGTACCGACGTGCTTCGCGATGGCGTGGATGCGACCGAGCGCCGGGCCTCCGGCACCGCTGCCCGCTCCCCGCACAGGGCCCTGACCAGGCCGACTGAGCAGTTTTGGATAAGTTTCCGTCGCGTCCGCTCACTAACGTGATGTGCATGTTCAACGCCATCACGCAATCGCAGATATACGTCCTCGACCAGGACGAGGCCCTCGACTTCTACGTGGGCAAGCTGGGCCTGGAGGTCACCGCCGACATCGACATGGGCTTCATGCGCTGGCTGACCGTCAGCGTCCCCGGCCACCCGGAACGCCAGATCCTGCTGGAGAAGCCGGGCGCGCCGGCGATGTCCGAGGAGACGGCGCAGCAGGTCCGCGAGCTGGTCACCAAGGGGGCGATGGGCGGCTGGCTGATCCTCACCACGGCCGACTGCCGCAAGACGTACGAGACGCTGCTGGCCCGTGGCGTGGAGTTCACCGAGGAGCCCACCGAGCGCCCGTACGGCACCGACTGCGGCCTCCGCGACCCGTTCGGCAACCGGATCCGCTTCACACAGCCGAAGCAGGGGTGAAGTGCGGGGCCTGAGGGTCGGCCCCCGAGAGAGTGTCAGGGGCGTCAGCCCGCAGGCTGACCACTGACGCGACCGGAGGCTGATTACTTCCGCCCACCTGCTCATTACCTTCAACTCCTGTTGCTACCGGCGCATCCAGCGCGGTTCTGAAGGCAGGAATGACAGGGGTGACAGGGGTGACAGGGGTGGTGGGGGTGGTGGGGATGTCAGGAATGACAGGAACAGGAACAGGGAGCAGGGGGCGGTGCATGGCCGGGAAGCCGCAGCACCGGGACACGTTCGGATGGTCTCGGTCTCGTCGGAACGGCGCGCGTACCGGGGCGGCACTCGGTGCAGTCGCCATGGCCACCGTGGGCGCCTTGGGGGCCCTGGCCACCACCGTGGCCCTCGCCGGGCCGGCGCAGGCCATGTCCGGCGGCACGCAGCTGCCCCGGCCCGGCGCCGCGCCCTGGCTCGCGACGCTGGCTGTGAAGGGTGACGGCCCGCTGCTGGGGCGGGCGTCCTGCGGCGGTGCCCTCATCGCCCCCGACCGCGTCCTCACCGCGGCCCACTGCGTGGACGGTGTGGACGTACAACGCGTAGAGGTCCACCTCGGTTCCGCGGTCCTCTCGCAGGACCCGGGCACGGTCCGGGACGTACGCAGCGCCACCTTGCACCCGCGCTACACGCTGCTCCCGTCCCCCGCCGCCCCCGACCGCCCGGAACTCTCCTCCGCGGCCTACGACATGGCCGAAATCCGCCTCAGCGCCCCCGTAGGCGGCGTCAACCCGCTCCCCGTCGCCCGGCACCGGCCACGCCCCGGCACCCCCGTCTCGATCTTCAGCCACGGCACCACGGCCGCCTGGGATCCGTCCCGGCCCGGCAAGGACATCCGCGGCGACGTACTGCGCCGGGGCGACCTCACCGTACGCAGCCACGCGCACTGCGCCGCCCAGACCCCGGCGGTGGTGGACGAAGCCTCGGTCTTCTGTGCCCGGGACCGACAGGCCGCGCGCCCGGAACGTACCCCCACCACCATGTGTTTCGGCGACAGCGGCAGTCCGCTGGTGACCTGGGGACGGCGCGGCCCGGAGCTGGCCGGCATCTTCAGCTTCGCGGGTGAGACCGCCGGGAAGGTCTGCGGTCAGCCGGCGGATGCGGCGTTCGCCGACGTACCGGCGCTGCTACCGGAGTTGCCGCCGAAGCCATAGCCGGAGCCATAGCCGAAACCGCAGCCGAACCCGGCCCTGCCCGCCCCCACCCACACAGCAGCGGCAGCAACAGCAACAGGCCGAGCATGACCCACCGCCGACAGAAGAAACTCACGAAGCGCCTGATAGCGGCCGCCCTGCTCGGCAAGCCGCCGAGGTCGTGCGGCCACGGCCTCGGGGCACCTGATGCCCCGGTCACGTCTATGGCTATGGCTATGGCTACGGCTACGGCGCCACCGCCGCCAGATCCTCCACCGACCCCGACATGATCGTCCGAACATGCTCGGTGATGTGCTCGACCGGCCAGTCCCACCAGGCCAGTTCGAGCAGCCGGGCGGTGTCGGCCGCGTCGTAGCGGCGGCGGATCAGCTTGGCCGGATTGCCGCCGACGATGCCGTAATCGGGTACGTCGTCCACGACGACGGCCCCGGAGGCGATGACCGCGCCGTGTCCGATCCGTACGCCGGGCATGACCATGGACCCGTACCCGAACCACACGTCGTTGCCGACCACCGTGTCGCCCTTGCCCGGCAGCCCGCTGATCAGGTCGAAGTGGTCGGACCACGACCCACCCATGATCGGGAAGGGGAACGTCGAGGGGCCGTCCATCCGGTGGTTGGCGCCGTTCATGATGAACCGCACACCCTCGCCCAGCGCGCAGTACTTGCCGATGATCAGCTTTTCGGGCCCGTAGTGGTACAGCACGTTCCGCGTCTCGAACGCGGTCGGGTCGTCCGGGTCGTCGTAGTACGAGAAGTCACCGGCCTCGATGAGCGGCGAGGTGACGAGGGGCTTCAGCAGCACCACCCGCGGCTGGCCGGGCATCGGGTGTACGACGTTCGGGTCAGCGGGGACCAGTGGCATCGGGCATCGACCTCTCGTAAGGGGTACAGGCGGGATACGGGTGGGGCCGTACCGTGCTCCCGGCCCGCACGTCATGATCCCAACCGCCACCACCACGGACGACCGATTAACCGATCAACCCCAGGCTCCGCCCCCGCCACCTGGGACACTGAGACCGGAAGAGCCCCGTACTCGCGCACACCGGTAGGGAGAGTCACAGGTGAGCAAGGCGCCGGAGAGTCCCCTGTCGACGGTCATGATGGTGATCGCCACCGGAAGGCGTCTGCAGGAGCAGCTGGAAACGCGGCTCACCGGCATCGGCCTGTCGATGCGGCTGTTCGGGGCGCTCGGGCACATCTCCCGCGACCCCGACCTGTCGTACAGCGACCTGGCCCGCCGCGCGGGCGTGACGAGCCAGAGCATGCGCGCGACCGTCCTCATGCTGGAGGAACTGGGCGCGGTAGAACGCAATCTGCGCGGCCAGGGCCACCGCGCACGTCTGGAGCTGACCGAGCAGGGCCGCACGCTGCTCACCCAGGCGCGGGGCATCCTGTCCGAACTGGACGAGGAGTTCCTGAAGGCAGCGGGGCAGGACCAGAAGGCGGCCGTGGACGCCGCCTGCGAGCGCGCGCTGGCCCAGGGGGGTCCGTTCCCCTTCCGGCCGGAGTAGTCCGGGCGGCCGGTCCGGGGCCCCGGGGCCTGGGCCCCTTTGGCCAGGCCAACGCGTTAGCCGTGCGTTAGTCCACTTCGACAGGATCGTTCCGGCAGTGATCGTTCCGCAGCATTCGGAACGTCGGGTGCGCTCGCTGCCCGCAGCGCCTGGCGCACCCAACCGGGAAGAGAAACGTTGGAGTGAGACAAGAAGTGCGTAACCTCCGTAAGAAGGCAGCAGTCGGCCTGGCCGCCCTGGCCACGGTCTCGGGCATCTCGGTCGCCACGGCAGGCTCGGCGTCCGCCGAGAATCGCCACTTCCCGACGAAGGCCGCCTGTTTCGACGCCGGCAACGCGGCGATGGCTCCCGGCAACATCAGGGGCTTCCGCTGCATGCCGGCCGGCCCCGGTGACTTCGTCCTGGAGATCTACTGACGGGGATCGGGTAGCGCGCCGACAGCACAGCCGAGCGCGAGCCGTGCCTCACCACCGGCCGGAGCCATCCCCGTGGCTCCGTCCGGTGCCGTAGTTACACGGTCGGGTGACGGCACTGAATGGGAGCATGGCCGGCCGTCGCCTTCCGTGAAGATGCGCGCATGAGCCACAAGCAGGCCGTCGGCGACACCGTCGCCCCGGAGCGTGCCCTGAAGACCGCCCTCCGGCATGCCCACGGCGGCCGGGCCCAGCTCATCGAGGGAGTCATCGAGCCGCTGCGCCTGTCCTGGGCCCACGAGACCACCGCAGACCGCCTCCGCCATCAGCTCGGCACCCGCGCCGCCGACCTCCACTGCATCATCGGCTCCGGCGACCTCGACCTGCCCGGCTCACCCAACTGGTACATACCCGACCTCGCCGTCGTCCCGGCCGCCGTAGCCAAAGGCGCCGGCGCCCTCCTCCCTGATCAGACACTGCTGGTTGTGGAGGTCACGTCGGAGGCGGATGCCCACACCGACCGCATCGCCAAGCGCCGCCGCTACGCCGAGTACGGAGCGCCGCTGTACTTGCTCGTAGACCGACAGCAGCGCACGCTCACCCTGTTCGCCGAGCCCGGCCGACTCGGCTACACCCGCATCACCGGCCCGCTGCCGTACGGGACGCCGCTGCGCGTCCCCGACCCGTTCGGGACGGACCTGAACACGGGCGACCTGTGAGCGACCGGCTCGGCTGGGCCGAATCAGCGGCCCCTACGGCCAAGGTCCTGGCCGGGTCAGGCGGGTGTACGGCGGCGGCGTCAGCCCTCGTCGGTCGATTCGTCGACGTTGCGCTCGGTCACGAATGACCCCATGCCAGGTGTGGTGACGATGAGCCCGTCCTTTCGGAGGGCGGCAGTCACCTTCCGAACTGTCACGCGCGCGACACCGAACTCCTGCTCCATCTTCACTTCGGAGATGAGGTGGCGCGGAGGGTAGGCCCCACTCGCGATCCGCTCTCGGATCACGTCGGCAATCTGCATCCACTTGGGCCGCGTCGGATCGAACTCCATCACGAACGGGACTCTACGCATGGGTAACTAACCCGGCATAGATGCGCCCGTAGGCACCTAGGTGTATACAGGAGCTAACAGGGCTGTATGAGCTTTCCGAAGGAAGGTGAGCCCCGGCGACCGCTGCAACCGGCCCCGGGGCATGGCCGACTGTCCCAAAAGCGAAAAGAGCGTCGACGTGCACCACCGTATCCGCCGCGCCATGACCTGGCTGAGGTATCACCTCGCACCGCCAGCGTCTGCCCCCGTCACTACCCTTCGCGCGCCTGTGCGCCCCACCCGCACCGCGAGGCCGGTGCACCGCGTGCCGAGTTCACTCGACACCCCCCTGAACACCGACACCTCCCCCCTCGTACGCCCCTACCTCACCGCCTACGAAGCGCAGTACACCGAACGGCAAGCCCGCCGCTTCGCGCGCATCCGCGCGATGCACGGGGAGTTCGCCGTATGAGCGCGGCGGAGGGGCCCGTACCGGGCATGCGCCTGCTGCCCTGGTCGCAGGAGGGTGGCAAGCAGTGTCTGCTGTCGACCGACGGTGACGGCTACGTGGCGCGGTTCGCGGACGACATGGAGGCGGCGCAGCTCGACATGGGTACGGAGCTGCTCGATCACGCCGGGATGATGCTGGGCGAACCTGACGCGTCCGCCAGTGAGCTGCGCTTTCTCGCCAATCGGTTGGTCGAGGCGCTGCACGACGCGTTGCGGGTCGCCGACAGCCGAGGCCGGCGGATTCCCGGCCTGGGCGGTGCGAGCGGAAAGGGGGGTGTCGGCCGCTCGGCCGCGGCCGAGTGAGGGGACGTCAGGCCGGCGGGGCCGAGGGCGGGCCGGTCAGTTCAGGGCGAGCCAGACGGCGCCGACGACGACCGCGATCGCGATGATCACGCCGACGATGACACCGATGCGGGGGCCGCCGGACGACTGCTGCCGGGCCGCCGCCCGGCGGCCGCCGGGCTCGGGGGTGCCCTCGTCCACGAAGGCGCGGAACATCTGCGTGCTGCCGGCCGGGTCGGGCTGGCCGTTGGCCGGGTTCTGCTGGTAGTTCGCCATAGGCCAGGACACTAGCGAACCCGGCATGGACGGCACACCCCTGGGCCTCGTGCGTCACAGCACAGTTGCCCCGCCGATCCGCTTCACCGGCTCCACCGGCTCCACCAACCTCAGGCCCCACCGGCCCTAACGGGTGCGCAACGCCGCCACCACTTCGACTTCCAGCAGGTACTCAGGTGCGAAGAGGGCGGCGACGCCCACCAGTGTGCTCGCCGGTGCCTCCGTAGTGCCCGCTCGCAGCGGGGCGAAGATCTCAGGAAGCAAGGCGGGGGTGTAGTCCACTACGTAGACGGTTTCTTTGATGATGTCGTCCCGGGTGGCGCCGACCGCCGCGAGGGCCGTATCCAGGTTGCGGGCTATCTGGGCGGCCTGGGCCGCGTGATCGCCGAGTCCGACGGGCCGTCCGTCGGCGTCCCAGGCGACCTGCCCCGACAGGTGCGCCAGCCGTACGCCTTCGGTGACGACGACTTGGTTGACAAAGGGTGCCTGGCTGGGCAAGGCGGAGGGATTGAGGCGCTGTGGAGGCGTGACGGCGCCGCCCTCTCGGGGCCCGGGGTTCACGACGGCGTTCCCGCCCAGGCCGTGAGCGCCTCGGTCCGTTCGGCCCGGCGAGCGCGGGCGTCGGTGGTACGGGTGGCCCAGGCCACGTGGCCGTCGGGGCGTACGAGGATCTCGGTCACGCCGTCCAGGTGGGGGTGGGCGTCCCGTGCGGTGACGGTGACGGGGGTGACGCGCGAGCCCCAGCCTTCGGTGACCGTCGGCCCGAGGTCCGGCGCGTCGCCCGCGAGATCGAGGTGGACGTACCGGGCGGCCGGGAGGAGTTCGTACACCCGTATCGCCTCCGATCCGGCGGCGGTCAGGCCGATGTCCGGCATCCGGTGCCCCACCAGCGGGTCGGCACCGGGGGTGGTCGGCGGGTAGGCCGTGCCGAGGGCGGAGACCCGGGCGGCGAGGGTGCGGTTGACCTGCGGCATGGTGAGGAGTTCGTCGAAGAGGGCGCGCAGGGCCGTGGCGGGGCGCTGGTACTGCGGTACGAGGGTCAGTTCGGCCAGCAGGGTCTGGATCTCGGTGTTCTCGGTGACGGACTGCCCGACGGGGCGGCGTTCCGCGTCGTAGCTGTCCAGGAGGCCGGGCGGGGCCCAGCCGTTGACCACGGCGGCCAGCTTCCAGCCGAGGTTCATCGCGTCCTGGAGGCCGGTGTTGAGGCCCTGGCCCGCCGCGGGGAAGTGGAGGTGGGCGGCGTCGCCCGCCAGGAGGACGCGCCCGGCGCGGTAGCTCTCGGCGAGCCGGGTGGCGTTGCCGAAGCGGGAGAGCCAACGCGGTTCGGCAACGCCACAGTCGGAGCCGCAGATCCGGGTCAGGGACGCGCGGAACTCCTCCAGGGTCACGGGGTCGCCGGACGGCACCCGGATGCGCTCCGGGTCCAGGTAGACGAGCCGGACGACGCCGTCCTCCATGGGCGCGACCAGTACGCCCCGCTCGCGGGCGGTGTCGAGGGCGGCGGGGTCGGTGACCGCGAAGTCGCCGAGCACGCCGGTCAAGGTTTCGTCCGTACCCGGGAAGGCGATGCCGGCGGACTGCCGTACGACGCTGCGGCCGCCGTCGCAGCCGACGACGTAACGGGCCCGTATCGTCGCGACGCCGCCGTCACCTCCCCGCACCTTGACCTCGGCCCCGTCGCCGTCCTGGCTCACCCCGGCGACCTCGTACCCGCGCTCGATCTCGACGTCCAGCTCCCGGGCGCGCTCCGCCAGCAGCGCCTCGGTGTGCGCCTGGGCGAGGAACAGCGAGTAGCCGTGCCGGGAGTCCAGCGTGGAGAAGTCCAGGTGGGTGGGGAGCTGGGCGAAGTGCCAGCCGGGGACGGTGCGGCCGAGCGGCAGAAAGCGGTCGAGCAGCCCGCGCTGGTCCATCAGCTCCACGCTGCGCGGTTGCAGGCTGAGCGCCCGGGAGTCGCGCTGCGGTGCGGTACGGCGTTCCAGTACGCGGGTGTGTACGCCGGCCAGCGCCAGCTCGCAGGCGAGCATCAGGCCCGTCGGACCCGCGCCCACGACCACCACGTCAACGTTCATCGGAGTGCCCCTCCTCAATTAGTGAACAGCGTTCACGTGAACGGCGTTCACTATAGTGAGGCCCATGAGCTCCCCGTCAAGCCCGTCCCGCGGCCGGCCCGCCCGGCTCGACCGCACGCGCACCCTGCAAACCGCCCTTGACCTGCTGAATCAGTCGGGCCTCGACGCGCTGACCATGCGCCGGCTCGCCGACGCCATGGGCGTACAGGCCGGCGCCCTGTACCGCTATTTCGCGACCAAGCAGGAACTGCTGACCGCGATGGCGGAACGGATGATGGAAGGCGCCGCGGAAGCGGCCACCGGGGCGAGCGCGGGCTACACCTGGCAACAGCAGCTCACCGCCCTCGCCCGCGCCGCACGCAACGCCCTGCTCACCCACCGCGACGGGGCCCGCGTCTTCGCCGGCACCCACGCGACCGGCGCCAGCGTCCTCGGCTTCGCGGACGCATTCGTGGGCGTCCTGCGCGAAGCGGGCTTTCCCGATGACGACGCGGCCCGCACCCTCTACTCGGTGATCAACTTCACGGTGGGGCACACCCTGGAGGAGCAGGCGGCTCTTCAGCTGGAGAGCGGAAGGACGGAGGGCGCCGACACGGGGGGCGGGAGGCCGGAGGGCGCCGACACCGGAGGCGGGAGGCCGGAGGGCGCGGTCCCCGAAGGCGCGGGGGCCCTGCGCGACGCCGTGACGACGGGCACGTATCCCCACCTCGCCGCCACCCTGCCCGCCCTGACCAGCACGGACTTCACCGCGCTCTTCGAGTTCGGACTCGACCTGATCGTCGAAGGGCTACGGGCGCGGCGCGCCCGGGCAGCGGCGACAGGATGAAGATCGCCCACACCCCGGCACCGAGGGACGCCCCGTGGTGCCTTTCACCCGTTCACCTCCTCGCCCCCTCACGCCCTCACCCCCTCACTCCCTCACAGGGGCGGGCCCACTATCTGGTGGGCGTCGGGGCCCGGGGTGTCGTACCGTGGACGGGTTCCTGTGCCGAGATGCCGGGGACAGTGACCCGATTGCCTGTTTCCTGTTTCCTGCTGTGTCGATCTTGAGGTGACGTCCTATCAACCAGGCCATGTAGTCGTCCGCGTTCCCCGCGTGCTGTTGTGTCGCACGTGTCCGGGGGCGGACGTCGCGCTGGCCTGAGTTGCGTCACCCCCCCCGCAGTTTTCTGTCTTTTCCCGGGTGCAGCTCTGCCGTCTGCCCCGGGTTTCGTGTGTTCCGGCCTCGGTGCGGCTGTCGGCAGGGCTCCCCGATTCCTTTGGATCAGGAGTTTCCCGTCGTGTCTTCCTCCGCGCTCGACAACGAGCCGCAGCACACCACTCCACCCCCGGGCCACCCCACGCCCCCGGACCACCCCACACGCCCGGACCACCCCGCATCCCTGGACCGCCCCGCACCCGGCCTGTCGAAGATGGGCGTGGCTGCCTGGATCGCCCTCCTGGTGTTGCTGGGCGCCGAGCTGATGGACATGATCGACCAGTCGGTCGTCCTGACCGCGCTGCCCGCGATCCAGGAGTCCACTGGCGCCGGGCCGGACGTGGTGCAGTGGCTGACCACCGGCTATTCCCTGCCCATCGCCGTCGGGCTGATCACCGGCGGACGCCTCGGCGACCGCTACGGCCGGCGCCGGATCCTCCTCATCGGCACCGTCGTGTTCACCACGGCCTCGCTGCTGTGCGGCCTTGCCGCCGGGCCGGGCGTGCTGATCAGCGCCCGCGGGCTCCAGGGCGTGGGAGTGGCCCTGATGATCCCGCAGATCCTCGCCACCCTCCATGTCACCTTCGAGGGGCAGAACCAGAACCGCAGCACAGTGTTCGGGCTGTACGGGGCCGTCATGTCGCTCGCCAATGTCCTGGGCCCGGTGATGGGCGGACTGCTGGCCGAGGCGGACCTGTTCGGGCTGTCCTGGCGGCCGATCTTCCTGGTCAACGTGCCCGTCGGCCTCGCCGTGATCCTCCTGGGACGGCGCTTCATCCCCGAATCGACCGTCCAGAAGGCCGACCGGCTCGACCTGACCGGCATGCTGCTGTCCGCACTGGCCATCGTCCTGATCGTCCTCCCGCTCACCGAGGGGCACCTCCATCACTGGCCCCTGTGGTGCTTCGCCCTGCTCGCCACCGGCCTCCTCGTCCTCGCTGTCTTCCTGCGCCACCAGCAGTGCAAGCAGAACAGCGCACCCCTCGTAGCCCTGTCCCTCTTCCGGAACAGGCAGTTCTCCGGCGGCATGGCCGCACAGCTGATGCACGGCCTGCTGTGCGGGCTGTTCTTCATGACCTGGACCCTCTACCTCCAGCACGGACTGGGCATGAGCCCGTTCCACGCGGCCCTGGCCTTCGTGCTGCTCTCCCTCGGAGAGCTGGCCGACGCGACGGTCACGGCGAAGAGCGGCGGACGCTTCGCCCGCCGCCTTCCTCAGGCCGGAGCCCTCATCACGCTCGCTGCGACGGCTGCCTACGGGCTCCAGGCCGACGCAGGCCAGGGGGACCTCACCCTGCCGGCGATGACCGCTCCGGTGGTGCTGATCGGATTCGGCCTCGGCATGGTCGGCGGTCCGCTCGCCGACATGTCGCTGGCCAGGGTTCCGCATGAGGACGCCGGGTCGGCCTCGGGCCTGTTCAATACCGTCATGCACCTGGGCATCGCCCTCGGGACCGCGCTGACCGCCCTGGTGTTCTTCGCCACCACCGGCGGCTCACCCGACGCCGGGCTCAACCGCGACGCGTTCATCACCGTGCTGTGGTGGGTCGGCAGCCTCCTCGCCCTGATGTGGGCCCTGCTGTTCTGCCTGCCCAAGCAGGCCGACAAGCAGGCCGACAAGCAGGTCGGCAACCACGCCGGCAACCACGCCGACTGAGCCACTCCCAGGCTCCGGCCACGACGTCGGTCGGCGCCGGGGCCTGGGGCGGGCCAGGGCCGGGGCCGGGGCCGGGGCCTGGTCCCTCAGTCCCCGTCATCCTCGCCGTCTTCGGCAGCACCCGGATACCGGAAGGGGCACAGGCTCTGGCCGGGGCCGCAGGCGGCAATGCCGAACAGGTAGCGGCACACGAAGTCGATATGCCGATCCTTGAGCGGGTCGAGGCGGGCTTCGACCCCGTCCTTGAGCAGGGAGAGGCGGGCTTCGACCCCGTCCCTGAGCAGGGAGAGGCAGGCGACGACCCCCTCCTTCAGCAAGGAGAGGCAGGCGAATGCCCCCGACCTTCAGCAAGGAGAGGCGGGCGACGCCCCCGACCTTCAGCAAGGAGAGCCGGGCGTCGACCTCGCCCTTGATGCCGTGCCCCTCGGCGCACCCCCACCTGACCTGCCCCTTCACCTCCCCACCCCACCCCCTTGACCGTTGATCTTGCCAACCTTTTGGGTTCTTTTACCTTCGTACCCCACGGAATCGTTTGCCTTCAGCAACCAAGTGGTTCTACGGTTGCTCAAGGCAACAAAAGAAGAAGTGCGGAGGTGCCCATGGCCGCTCAGAGTCAGTACGAGGAGCTGGCCCGGCAGCTCAGTGCCATCGGTGCCGTCAAGCGTGAGATGGGGCGGATCCTGCCGCCCGACTGCCCGCCCGCTTCGGCCGGTGTGCTCACCCTGCTCGACCGGTTCGGCGAGATGCGGATGAGCAAGCTGGCGGAGCTGCTCGCGATCGACATGTCGGTCACGAGCCGGCATGTGGCCCACGCCGCCGAGCGCGGCTGGATCGAGCGCGAGCCCGACCCGCAGGACAAGCGGTCGCGGCTGCTGCGGCTGACACCGAGCGGCAGGCTGCTCCTCGCAGAGCTCTCCGAGCGCTACACAGCATCACTCGCCCGGTATCTGGACGACTGGTCCGACAGCGACGTCGGCCGTCTCAACGAGTTGCTCGCCAGGCTCCGTACGAGCTTCGGCGACTGCCGGACCCGGGCGCATCACGAACCCACCACCCGCACACCCGCGGAATGAAAAGGAATTACATGGCTACGACCACACCATCCGGTGTGCGGGGCGGCCACGCCAAGCACGGGGGCCACCCGGCCCCCGACGGGGCGCCCATGACGCACCGTCAGATCATGGAGGCGATATCCGGGCTGCTGCTCGGCATGTTCGTCGCCATCCTGTCCTCGACGATCGTCTCCAACGCGCTGCCCGAGATCATCCATGACCTCAAGGGCGGCCAGAGCGCGTACACCTGGGTCGTCACCGCGTCGCTGCTGGCGATGACCGCGACCACCCCGCTGTGGGGCAAGCTGTCCGACCTGTTCAGCAAGAAGCTGCTGGTCCAGGTCGCGCTGGTGATCTACGTGGCGGGCTCGGTGGTGGCCGGTCTGTCGCAGAACTCCGGCATGCTGATCGCCTGCCGTGTCGTGCAGGGCATCGGCGTGGGCGGTCTGTCCGCGCTGGCCCAGATCGTCATGGCCGCGATGATCTCCCCGCGGGAGCGCGGCCGTTACAGCGGCTACATCGGCGCCACCTTCGCGGTCGCCACCGTCGGCGGCCCGCTGCTGGGCGGCGTCATCACCGACACCAGCTGGATGGGCTGGCGCTGGTGCTTCTACGTCGGCGTGCCGTTCGCGGTGATCGCCCTGATCGTCCTCCAGAAGACCCTGAAGCTGCCCGTGGTCAAGCGGGACGTCAAGGTCGACTGGGCGGGTGCGTTCTTCATCAGCGCGGCGGTCTCGCTGCTGCTGGTGTGGGTGACCCTGGCGGGCGACAAGTACGACTGGATCTCCGGCCAGACCTTCGCCATGGTCGGCGGCGCGATTGTGCTCGGCGCGATCTTCGTGTTCGTCGAGTCCAAGGCGAGCGAGCCGATCATCCCGCTGCGGCTGTTCCGCAACAAGACGATCACCCTGGCCTCGCTGGCCTCGCTGTTCGTCGGTATCGCGATGTTCTCCGGCACCGTCTTCTTCAGCCAGTACTTCCAGCTGGCGCGCGGCGAGTCGCCGACGATGTCCGGGATCATGACGATCCCGATGATCGGTGGTCTGTTCATCTCCTCGACCGTCTCCGGTCAGATCATCACCAAGACCGGTCGCTGGAAGGCCTGGCTGGTCTCCGGTGGCGTGCTGGTGACCGCGGGCCTCGGCCTGCTGGGCACCATCCGGTACGACACCGAGTACTGGCACATCGCGATCTTCATGGCGCTGATGGGCCTCGGCATCGGCATGATGATGCAGAACCTGGTGCTGTGCACGCAGAACCAGGTCGCCCCGAAGGACCTCGGCTCCGCCTCCTCCGTCGTGACCTTCTTCCGCTCCCTCGGTGGTGCGGTGGGCGTCTCGGCGCTCGGTGCGGTGCTCGCCAACCGCGTCACGCACTACGTCAAGGACGGCGTGCAGGAGCTCGGCCCGCAGGCCGCAGCGAAGTTCGCGCAGGGCGGCGCCGGCGGCGGTGGCGGCATCCCGGACCTGGACGCCCTCCCGGCCCCGTTCCGGACGATCATGGAGAGCGCCTACGGGCACGGCGTCGCCGACGTCTTCCTGTACGCCGCTCCGTGCGCGCTGCTCGCCTTCCTGCTGACGCTGTTCATCAAGGAGGTCGCGCTGAAGACCCAGGGTGGCCTGGCGCAGTCCAGCGAGTCGGAGGCGGCGCCCGCCGCCGCCGGTGCGGCCGCCGCCGCGGCGCCGCAGCCGGAGCCCGCCCTCGTGGGCGCCGGTGCCCCGGCGGGCCAGGACGACGACGGCCGGGCGCCCTCCTGGGCGCAGCAGCCGGCGGCGTCGGCCACCACCCAGCCGCTGGCGGCGTACGCCTCGGCGGGCGGCGGTGCCGAGGTCCCGGCCGGTCCGGCGATCCACGGCTCGGTCCGCAACGCGGAGGGCCACCCGGTCGTCAACTCCGCGGTCACGCTGATCTCGCTCAGCGGCAGCCAGCTGGGCCGCTCGGTGGTCCAGGCCAACGGCTCGTACGTGCTGAACGCTCCGAGCGCCGGTTCGTACGTGCTGATCGCGGCGGCCGACGGCCACCAGCCGCAGGCGTCCACGGTCGTCGTCGGCGACCAGGCCCTGGCCTACGACATCCTGCTCAGCGGCACCAGCGGCCTCGGCGGCCAGGTCCGCAGCGCGGTCACCGGCGAGCCGGTGGCGGACGCGATGGTCGTGGTCACCGACGTACGCGGTGAGGTGCTGGCCACCGGCAAGACCGCGCCGGAGGGGTACTTCTCCTTCGACGAGCTGGCCCCCGGCACGTACACCATCGCCGTCAACGCGGCCGACTTCCGGCCGACGGCACTGCCGGTCGAGGTCGGCGGGCAGGGCACCACCCGGATGGAGATCGAGCTGCTGTCCGGCGCCCGGGTGCAGGGCGTCGTACGGGCCGGCGCCGACCGGCGGCCGCTGCCGGACGCGCGGGTCACGCTCGTGGACGCGGCGGGCAACGTCGTGGCCACCTCCACCACCGGTGAGGACGGCGCGTACGCCTTCACCGACCTGGACGCGGGCGACTACACGGTCATCGCGAGCGGCTACCCGCCGGTCGCCAACGGCCTGACGGTCGACGCGCGCGGGGTCGACGGGTACGACGTCGAGCTCGCCCACCCCGGCGAGTGATCCCGGGCCCGGGGGCCTGCCGTACGGCGGCGGGCCCCCGGGAGCCCCGGCCGAGCCCGGCAGCCCCGGGCCGGCCGGGGGACAGAACCCCGGTGCGCGGCGGCCTTCTGAGCGGAAAGGCGGCGCGGACCGGACCCCAGGGCTCCGGCGGCGGTACGCGCACAGGCAGGGGACGGCCTGCGTGCCGCCGCCCGGAGCCCGACATGTGAGAGGCAAGAACGGGAGTGGGAATGACTTCGACGGGCGCGGCAGCGGGAGCGGCCAACGGCGCGGGCGTACGCGCACAGGTCCGTACACGGGACGGCTGGGCGGTGCAGCACGCGGTGCTGACCGTCACCGACATGACCGGCGCCCAGGTGCTGCGCGCGGCGGCCGACGAGGACGGTGTCGTACGGGACGCACAGCCGCTGGCCCCCGGCCCGTACACGGTGATCGTGACGGCCGTCGGTTACGCGCCGGTCGCCTCCAGCGCGATCGTCACGGCGAGCGGCCGGATGGACGTCGGCAACGTGACGCTGGCGCGGCAGGGCGGGGCCGAGCTGCCGCCGCCCGGCGCCTGGACCATCGACCCGATGCACTCGACGGTCGCGGCGACCGCCCAGCACCTGGGCATCACCAGCGTGCACGGCCGCTTCCTGGACTTCGCGGGCCGGATCGAGATCGCCGAGGACCTGGAGAAGTCGTCGGTCGAGGCGGTCATCAAGACGGCGTCGATCGACACCGGCAACGGGATGCGCGACGGGCACCTGCGGACCGGGGACTTCCTCGACGTCGAGCAGTACCCGGAGATGACCTACCGCAGCTCCGGCCTGGAGCCGGCCGGCCCGGACCGCTGGACCGTGCACGGCGAGCTGTCGCTGCGCGGCGTGGTACGCCCGGTGGACCTGAACCTGAGCTACCTCGGCACCGGCCCCGACCCGTGGGGCGGGGTGCGGGCGGCCTTCAACGCCACCGCGGAGCTGCGCCGCGAGGACTTCAAGATGAACTACAACCAGGTCGTCGCCGCCGGTATCGCGGCGATCGGCACGACCCTCAGGGTCGAACTGGACATTCAGGCCGTACAGGGCGAGAACCTGCCCACGGCCTGACGACCCGCGGCCCCTCCCTCCCGACCGGGGTCGCATGCGACGGTGCCCCGCCCTTGCACTGCAAGGGGCGGGGCACCGTCGTGTCGGGGCGGCCCGTCAGTCGGTCTTGCACTTGCCCGAGGTGGGGCTCAGCAGCGGGACGATGTCGAGAATACTGTTGCCGCAGACATTCACACCGACGTCGACCGGTACCTGGATGGCGTTGCCGGACAGGACACCGGGCGAGTTGGCGACCTTGGCCCCCGCACCTGCGTCGGCGACGGCGGTACCGACGCTGCCCAGGACGGCGGCGACGGTCAGGACACCCGCGCTGATGGCAGTACGAACGCGCATGTAGAGCTCCTTACGCTGCGCTGAAGAATGATCAGATAAGAGGTTCACGCGGTGCCGTGATCGGAAACCGCCGCGTCCGCCGATGCCCACGTTCGGCGGGGGGCCTTCATCCGAGTGGACGCGCGCAGCGTTCGTACGGGAGTGCGGGGTGGTAGGGGCGTTTTCCGTTACCTCGGAGGGGTCCGGTCCGGCTGGTCGGCGGAGGAGCCGGCGCCATGGTCCGGAGCGCCGGCGGCGGCCGCCCGCTCCCGTTCCCGCATCGCCTCGATGCCCGCGATCTGCAGCTCCAGTGCGAAGGCGAAGTCCTCGTCCAGCATCCGTTCCGCGGACATGTCCGCACGCGCATACGTGGCGTTGACGGACAGCTCCATCGTCTCGGCGAACCGCGGCCGGCCCTGCACCGCCTGCACGACCTGGTGGAAGTACTCGTCCAAGGTGGTGCCCTCGGCCCGGCAGCGGGCACGGTGCTGGCCCTGGATGCTGCAGAACCCGTAGACGAACTGGTAGACCGCCGCCAGCGCGCCCGACGTCGACTCCTTCGACAGGCCGCTGCGAGCCATCACCCGCAGGGTCGCGTTGGAGAACGCCATCGAGCGCGGCCCGAAGTTGAGGTACTCCCCCAGGAGCCTCGGCAACCACGTGTGGGCCAGCAGCAGCTTGCGGTACTCGTGGGCGAGGTGGCGCAGCTGGTCGCGCCAGTCGGCCTGCTCGTCGGACTCGTCCGGGAGGTCGAGTTCGCCGGCCACCGCGTCCATGGCCAGTTCCAGGAGGTCGTCCTTGGTGTCGACGTACCAGTAGACGGACATGGCCGTGACCCCCAGCTCCGCGGCGAGGCGGCGCATGGAGAACTTCGCCAGGCCCTCGGCGTCCAGCAGCCGGACCGTGGCCGCGACGATCTTGTCGAGGTCCAGTCCGGCCGGCTGGTCCGCCTTGCGTTTCACCGGGGGGCGCTCGGCCAGCCACACGCTCTTCGGCTGCTTCCCGGCGCGGCTCGAAGTCGCTGCCATCTCGCGCCCTCCCTCTCGTTCACGCAGTGGTACGGAGTCGATGCTATTCCGGTCGGGCGGCGGCCGGTCCCGGGCGTACGGGGTCGTCTTCCGGGCCGGCGGGCCCGGGCGCGGCGGCAGCAGGCGCGGCGAGGCCCCGCTCCGCGCGCCGCAGCAGGAACGCCGCGAGCAGGCCGCCGAGGAAGACCGCGGCCGCGCCCACCAGTTGGCTGGTGCCGATGCCGGAGGCGAACGCGTCGTGGACGGCCGCCCGGTCCGCGTCCGTACGGACCATGGCCAGCGCGGCCGGCAGCGAACCCGCGCCCAGCGCGACCGCGGGCAGCAGCGCGGCGAAGCGGGAGTTGAGGACCGCGCCGAGGACGGCGACGCCCAGGCCCTGGCCGAACTCCATCAGCGTGCCGTTCACGCCCGCGCCCACCCCGGCCTTCTCCACCGGGATCGACGACATGATGGCGTTGGCCATCGTGGGCATCGCGAACGCCACACCGACACCCATCAGCAGCAGGCCGAGCAGCATGCCACCGTAACTGTCGCTGCCGAGGGTCGCGATGGCGGCCAGGCCGCCGGCCAGCAGGCTCATGCCCACCACGATCATGCCGGGGGTGCCCAGCCTGGGCAGCAGCTTGACGCCCAGGCCGGTGAAGTTCAGGGCCACGACCATCAGCGCCAGCGGCGCCATCCGCAGCCCGGCCTCCAGCGGCCCGTACCCGAGCACCAGTTGCAGGTGCTGGGTGAGCAGGAACATCGACCCGCCCAGGCCGAACGCCACCAGGATGCCGCCGGACACCGCGCCGATGAACCGGCTGTTGCGGAAGAAGTGCATGTCCAGCATCGGGTTCGGGATGCGCAGCTCCCACAGCGTGAACACGGCGAGGCCCACGACGCCGACGGCGGCGGAACCCAGCACCCGGCCGGAGAGCCAGCCGCTCCCGGGCCCGGAGATGATCGCGAAGACCACGCCCACCATGCCGATCATGGAGAGCAGCGCGCCGACCAGGTCAGGACGGTCACCGCTGGAATTCTTCGACTCGGGGACGAGCCGCAGCACGGCGGCGAAACCGATGAGGGCGACCGGAATGTTGATCAGGAACAGCGAGCCCCACCAGAAGTGGGCCAGCAGCGTGCCGCCGATCAGCGGCCCGGCGGCGAAGCCGAGCGAGTTCACCGAGCTCCAGATGCCGATCGCCTTCGGACGCTCGGCGTCGTCGAATATCTGCATGACGACGGCGAGCGTGGTCGTCATCAGCAGCGCGCCACCGACACCCATGGCGGCGCGGGCCGCGATCAGCTGGCCGGGCGACTGGGCGAGGGAGGCGGCGAGCGAGGCGACGCCGAACAGCACCAGGCCGGCGGCGAGCATCTTCTTGCGGCCGTACCGGTCGGCGGCGTTGCCGGCGGTGAGCAGCAGGCCGGACTGGACCAGGGAGTACGCGTTGAGCATCCACTGGACGTCGGCGGTGGTCGCGCCCATCTCCGAGGTGAGCGAGGGGACGGCGACGTTCAGGACGGTGTTGTCGAGCAGGACGGTCAGCTGCGCGAGGCAGATGACGGCGAGGATGAGCCAGCGGGTGGGATTGCGCGCCGGGCTCACGGACGGAGTGGCACTGGAGGCCACGGAGGACATATCGGGCTCCCTGTACGGAGTGATCGAGCGGATCAGGGTGCGGAGTCACGGGACATCTACACCGTACAGGGAGCGCTATACGCCGTACAGCCAATTAGGCGGAGGCGATGAGGTGGTGCGAATGACTCCATGGCCACGTCATGAGGCGGGTTTCGTCAGGTCGTACAGCGCCGAACTGCCGACGGTCACCTTCTTGAAGTTCTTCTCGACCCAGTTGGTGATGTCGGACGTGGTGGACTTCTCGGCGCCCTTCGCGCCGAAGAAACCGCCGCCCGTCCCGCCGCCGATGAAGTAGTGGATCTTCCCCTGGCGTACGTACTCCTGGAACTGCGCGAGGGTCGGTGACGGGTCGCTGCCGTTGAAGCCGCCGACGGGCATGACGGGCAGCTGGGTGGCGAGCTGGTAACTGGCGGCGTTCTGGGAACCGATGGCGGCGGCGGCCCAGGTGTACTCGTCCGCGTCCTTCCGGAGGGCGGCCTTGGCCTTGGCGCTGACCTGCTGGCCATTGAGGAGACCGCCCAGGGCGTTGTGGGGTCCGTCGCCGGGGCGGGTGGGGGTGGTGGGGGTGGTGGGGGGTTGGCCTTGGGCTTGGCCCTGGTGGCCCTGGCCCTGGATCTGGCCCTGACCTTGGCCTTGGCCTTGGCCCTGCCCCTGCCCCTGCCCCTGGCCTTGGCCCCGGCCCTGGCCAGGTGGCGGGCCGGTCTTGCCGCCCTTCCCGCCGGGCCCCGGTCCCCCGATGACGATCATGCCGCGGTGCCGGCCGCCGACGCCCTCGACCGCCGGGCCCGCGGTGACGATCGACCCGGTGTGCGGGGTGGCGACCGTGTTCAGCGCGTACGCCACCGGGCCGCCCAGCCCCGCGGCGACCCCCAGCCCGGCAGCCACCACGGCCAGCCGCCGGCCCAGCCGTACGGACAGCAGCAGACCCAGCGCCGCCACGGCGCCGACCGTCACCACCGACCAGCGCAGCCACGGGAGCCACTGCGGCGACCGGGCCAGCAGGACGTACGCCCAGGCAGCCGTCACCGCGACCGTGCCCGCGAGCGTCAGCGCGGCGGCGGTACGGTCGCGCCGCCGCCACAGCAGCGTCGCGCCCATCGCGACCAGCGCCGCGATGTACGGGGCCAGGGCGACGTTGTAGTACTGATGGAAGATCCCGGACATGAAGCTGAAGGTCGCGAACGTGATCAGCAGCGCGCCGCCCCACACCAGGAACGCCGCCCGCGCGGCATCGGTCCGCCCGGCCCGCCGCAGCACCACCAGGCCCGCGACCAGCAGCAGGAGCGCGGCGGGCAGCAGCCAGGAGATCTGGCCGCCCATGTCGGAGGTGAAGAGCCGGGTGATGCCGGTGTCGCCCCAGCTTCCGCCGCCCCCGCCGCCTCCACCCCCTCCCGGGCGGCCGCCGCCCACGCTGCCGGTCTCGTTGCCGTTGATGCGGCCGAGACCGTTGTAGCCGAAGGTCAGCTCCAGGAAGCTGTTGTTCTGCGAGCCGCCGATGTACGGGCGGGAGCCGGCCGGCCACAGTTCGACGATCGCGACCCACCAGCCGCCGGAGACGATCATCGCCAGGCCGGCGAGCAGGAGCTGGCCGCACCTCCTGCGCAGCCGCGTCGGAGCGCAGACCGCGTACACCAGCGCCAGTGGCGGCAGGATCAGCCACGCCTGGAGCGTCTTGGTCAGGAAGGCGAGGCCGAAGCAGACGCCCGCCAGCAGCAGCCACTTCGTCCGGGCGTCCTCCAGCGCGCGCAGCACGCCGTACACGGCGCACACCATCAGCAGGCACAGCAGCGCGTCCGGGTTGTTGAAGCGGAACATCAGGGCGGCGACCGGCGTCAGCGCGAGCAACGCCCCCGCCAGCAGCCCGGCGCCCGCGCCGAACCGGCGCCGTACGGCCGCGTACAGCACACCGACCGTGGCGACGCCCATCAGCGCCTCCGGCACGAGGACCGCCCACGAGCTGAGGCCGAAGAGCCGTACGGACAGGGCCATCGGCCACAGGGCGGCCGGGGGCTTGTCGACGGTGATGGAGTTGGCGGCGTCCGAGGACCCGAAGAAGAGCGCCTTCCAGCTCGCGGAACCGGCCTGGGCGGCCGCCGAGTAGAACTGGTTCGCGTACCCGGACGCGCCGAGGTCCCAGAGGAAGAGGACGGCGGACGCGAGCAGCAGCGCGAGGAGGGCGAGGCGGGGGCGGCGGGGGTTCGTAGGGGCGGGGGGTGGTGGCTGCACGTCCGAGACCGGGGCCGGGGCCGGGCCCTCTCCCGGTTCTTCCGTGCGACGGGGGTGGTACGTGGTCATCGAGCGCTCCTGCCGAGGCGGGCCGGTACGGCCGTGTGCTGATCCGGTGCGGCGCACCGGCGGTCTCCGCCGGTTCCGGCGTCCACGGGGCCTCCGCCGGTTTCGGCGGCCCCGCCGTCCCGCTCCCGGTCCGTGAAGACCCACGCCCGGAAGAGCAGGAACCGCAGCAGTGTCGCCGCGAGGTTCGCGGCCACCAGTACGGCCATCTCGGTGCCGTGCGCGGGGTCGCCGGTCGCGGCGTCCAGTGCGGCCAGCGATCCGCTGGTCAGGGCCAGGCCGATGCCGAAGACGACGAGTCCCTGGGCCTGGTGGCGTACGGCGCGCTCCCGCCCCCGTACGCCGAAGGTCAGCCGCCGGTTCGCCGCCGTGTTGCCGATCGCCGACAGCAGCAGCGCCGCGGCGTTGGCCGGCTGCGGCCCGACGCCGAGCCGGAAGAGCGAGTACAGGCCCAGGTAGAGGAGGGTGCTCAGCGCGCCGACCACGCAGAAGCCCATGACCTGGCGGGCCAGGCCGCGCGGTACGCCGGTCAGGTCGCGGTCGCGCGGGTCGTCGCCGAAGGGGCGCGCGAGGCGGTCCAGCGGCAGCGCGCCCGTGGCCAGCGCGCGCCCCACCCGCCAGACGCCCTTGAGGTCCTCGGTGGCCGTCCGCACGATGTGTACGGTGCTGTCCGGATCGTCCACCCAGTCCACCGGCACCTCGTGGATGCGCAGCCCGGCGCGTTCGGCGAGCACCAGCATCTCGGTGTCGAAGAACCACCCGCTGTCCTCGACCATGGGCAGCAGCCGCTCGGCCACATCGCCCCGTACGGCCTTGAATCCGCACTGTGCGTCGGAGAAGCGCGCGGCCAGCGAGCCACGCAGGATGAGGTTGTAGGAGCGGGAGATGAACTCCCGCTTCGGGCCGCGCACCACCCGCGAACTGCGCGCCAGCCGCGAGCCGATGGCCAGGTCGGAGTGGCCCGAGATGAGCGGGGCGACCAGCGGCAGCAGCGCGTTCAGGTCGGTGGACAGATCGACGTCCATGTAGGCGAGCACCGGCGCTTCGGAGAGGGACCACACGGTGCGCAGCGCGCGGCCGCGGCCCTTCTCCTCCAGGCGTACGGCTGTCACCTCCTCGATCGCCTCGTCCAGTGCCGCGGAGATCTCGGGCGTGCGGTCGGTGCTCGCGTTGTCGGCGACGGTGATGCGGAAGCCGTAGGGGAAGGTGCGGGAGAGGTGGTCGTGGAGCCGGCGGACGCACGGCTCCAGGTCGGACTCCTCGTTGTAGACGGGGATCACGACATCGAGCACCGTGTCGATCTGGCCGAGGCGCAGATGCTCACGGGGCGGCAGGGAGCCCAGGGGGGTACGGGCCGGCTGTGTCGTCGTCATGGCACCGACACTCGCCAAGCGCGCTGTCACCCTTGTGTGGTGCTGCTGTGCCCAGGCTGTGAATGGGCGTATGCAAGGGGCGTACGGGAATGCTGAGGGGCGCGGGAGGCGTCGCGCGCCGGTCCGTCGGCGGGCAGCCGGACGCGGAAGACGGTCCGTCCGGGCACGCTGTCCACCCCGACCGTGCCACCGTGCGCCCCGACCACGGCCTGCACGATCGCCAGCCCCAGGCCCGTGCTTCCGCCGGTGCTGCCGCCGGTGCTTCCGCCGGTACGGGAGCCGGTCCCGCCACCGGAACGGGAGTCCCCCTCCTCGCCTGCTCCGGGCGTACGGGACCGGGAGGCGTCGCCGCGGGCGAAGCGTTCGAAGACGTGCGGCAGCAGTTCGGGCGGCACGCCGGGGCCGTCGTCCTGCACCTCCACCCGGACGAAGTGGCCCGCCCCGGGCCATGGCATCTCGCGCCGCAGGCGGGCGGTGACGGTCGTGCCTTCCGGCGTGTGCGTACGGGCGTTGGCCAGCAGGTTGACCAGGACCTGGTGCAGCCGGTCGGCGTCGGCCCGTACGGACACGGGATCCACCGGCAGCTCCAGGCGCCACTTGTGGCGGGGGCCGGCCGCGCGGGCGTCGCTGACGGCGTCCACGACGAGCGGCGCGAGGTCGGTGTACTCGTACGACAGCGGGCGCCCGGAATCCAGTCTGGCGAGCAGCAGCAGGTCCTCCACCAGGCCGGTCATCCGTTCCGCCTCGGACTCGATGCGGCCCAGCGCGTGCCGGGTGGCCGGGCCCGGCCGCTCGCGGCCCCGCCGGGTCAGCTCGGCGTAGCCGCGTATCGACGCCAGCGGCGTCCGCAGCTCGTGGCTCGCGTCCGCGACGAAGCGGCGCACCCGCGTCTCGCTCTCCTGCCGGGCGGTGAGCGCCGAACCCACGTGGCCGAGCATCCGGTTGAGCGCCGCGCCGACCTGCCCGACCTCCGTACGCGGATCCGCCTCGGCAGCCGGCACCCGCTCGTGCAGCGCCACTTCGCCGCGGTGCAGGGGCAGTTCGGACACGCGCGTGGCGGTCGCGGCGACCCGGCGCAGCGGCCACAGCGCGATACGGACCGTGGCGGCGCCCGCGAGACCGGCCGCCACCAGGCCCGCGGCTGTCACACAGACCTCGACGACGACCAGCCGTCCGACGACGTCCTGCACCTCGCCGGACGGCAGGCCGACCAGCGCGGAGTCGTCCGGCGCCGACTCGACGCGGTAATCACCCAGGTCGGGAAGGGTGACGGTGTGCGGGCGGCCGTCCCGCTCCACCGTGGCCAGCGCCTGCGCCTGTTCGTCGGTCAGCGTGATCACGTTCTGCGCGGGCAGCGGATTGCGCGCGTCGACACTGCGGGCAGCGGCGATCACATCACCCTCGGCGGAGAGCCGCGCCCCGACGGTGCCGATGGGCTGGCCGGGGCCGGCGATGAACCCGAGGTCGCGGTGACCGGTGAAGTCTCCCTGCCGGCCGACGGCGTGCCGGGCCGACTCGCGCAGTTTGCCGTCGAGCTGGTTCTGGAGGTAGGAGTGCAGCGCGATGGTGGTGACCGTACCGATCACCGCGCAGACCACCGCGATCAGCAGTACCGCCGACACCACCAGCCGCGTCCGCAGACTCCACCGCCGCGGCCGCAACCTGATCCGCCGCGGCCGCCGATGCCGCCGGGCCCCCCGCCCGCCCGGAACCACCACCGCAACCACCTCCCCAGCCGCAGCAGCCGCAGCAGCCGCACCACCTCCAGCACCCACATCCGCTCCCGCACCACCTCCCGCAACTGCCTCCGGCCCTGCGACACCCGCCGCAGCTCCCACCGCCCCCGCACCCGAACCCCCCGCCCCGGACCCCACGGCAGCCGGCCCCTCGCCCGCCCCCGCGGTTCCGGTCACCCGCTACTCGCCCGGCTTGATCAGGTACCCGGCGCCACGGCGCGTGTGGATCATCGGGCTGCGGCCCGCGTCGATCTTCCGGCGCAGGTACGAGATGTACAGCTCCACGACGTTGGCCTGGCCGCCGAAGTCGTAGCTCCACACCCGGTCCAGGATCTGTGTCTTGCTCAGCACCCGGCGCGGGTTGCGCATCAGGTAACGCAGCAGCTCGAACTCGGTGGCCGTCAGATGGATCTCCTGGCCGCCCCGCCACACCTCATGGCTCTCCTCGTCGAGCAGCAGGTCGCCCACCGAGAGCAGCGACTCGCCGCGTCCCGCCGCCGCACCCGCACGGCGCAGCAGACCGCGCAGCCGTGCCACCACCTCCTCCAGGCTGAAAGGCTTGGTCACATAGTCGTCGCCGCCCGCCGTCAGCCCGGCGATCCGGTCCTCGACCGCGTCCTTCGCGGTCAGGAACAGCACCGGCACCTCGGGCAGTTCGTGGCGCAGCCGCCCCAGTACGGTCAGGCCGTCCATGTCCGGCAGCATCACGTCGAGCAGCACCGCGTCCGGCCGCCACTCACGAGCCGCCCGCAGCGCGGCCGTACCGTCACCTTCGGCGCGGATGTCCCAGCCCTCGTAACGCAGCGCCAAGGAGAGCAGTTCGGCGAGCGACGCCTCGTCGTCGACGACCAGCACCCGTACCGGGCTCCCGTCGGGACGCAGCAGCTCGGCAGGCTTCTTGGCGGTGGATGTGGACGCTGTCACGGTCATGCTGTCGAGGCTGACCACCCCCTCTGAGAGCCGTCTTGCGCGTACCTGTGAATCTCCTGAGAAACACCCGTCACCGCAGCACTGCTTCAGTGGAACCGGACTGGGCCGCCCCCCGCGCGGTCCAGCCGGTCACCACTGGAAACAGCATCGCACCCACCACTGACAATCGCCCTGACCTGCGGGTTTACCGGTTCCAGGGGGCGCGGCCGGCACCCCGCGCTTCCCTTGACCCCGACGTCAATCCGTACCGTCACGCCATGAAGATCCTCGCCCTGAACGGCAGCCTGCGCGCCCGCTCCTCCAACGCCGCCATCCTCCGCTCAGCCCTCGCCGCCACCGACGCCACGTCAGCCGTGGCCGACATCGCCGCGCTTCCCCATTTCCACCCCGACCTGGACACCGAGGGCGCCACGCCGCCCGCCCCGGTGGCCGCCCTGCGCCGCGCCGCGGCGGAAGCGGACGCCGTCCTGGTCGTCAGCCCGGAGTACGCCCACGGCGTCCCCGGCGTCCTCAAGAACGCCCTCGACTGGCTGGTCAGCAGCGCCGAGTTCCTGGACAAGCCGGCCGCGGTCCTGACCGCCTCGCCCTCACCGACCGGGGCCGAGTACGCGCACGAGCAGCTTCGCGAGACCCTGCGCATGATGTCGGCCCGCGTGATCCCGGACGCCTGCCGCAACTTCGGTTCCATCGCCCCGAAGACCGACCCGGCCACCGGCACCGTGACCGACCCCGCCACCCTCCAGGAGCTGCGAACAGCCATGGCAGCACTGCGTTCATGAGCTGATGCCGCCCACGCCGCCCCTTCCGATCACCCCGGTCACCCGGCCCCGCCGATTACTGCCTGTAGTTCACGTCCGCAACTTAAGCCAGCCTTAAAACTCTCTCAGCCGAAGGTCAAGTACCGACCGAAACGACAACGTCGCTGGCCAAGCCCTTAGTTGAGCGCGTCCGTCGACGCGATGACATGCCCCGGCCATGGTGTAGAGTCACGGCCGCTGCGTAACTCTGGGTGTTGCTCTGGCCATCGGTCGGTCGGTGGTCGGACGCCGCAACACCCCGGGGGTGCAGTGCCCCACCTCCCCACAGCGGCGCTCCCCCGCGCCGGGCCCGGTCGCGCCGGGTCCGGCACGTACACGCCGCGGAAAGGCACGCCCATGTCCCGAATACGGGTCCTCAGACCTGTTCCTCTGGCCGCACTGGCAGGCGTGAGCGCCTGTCTGGCCGTCGTCGTCGTGCCGTCCGCCTTCGCGGGCAAGACCAACCCGGCCGACTCGGCCCCGCAGTCCGGTACCTGCACGATCCGCTCCGCGCAGAAGAACTCCGAGGCGCCGCTGAGCTGCCTGGGTGTCACCGCCTCCCTCGACCGCCTGCCCGCCGTCGGTGAGCAGGCCACCCTCACCGTCGACGTCAAGGCACAGGCCGAGGTCAAGCACGCCGGCCTGTCCGTCCAGCTCCCGCCGACGCTCCGCGTCACCGACAAGGACTCCGGCCTCACCGAGCCCACGACGGACACCTTCGGGCAGCGCACCAGCCGGACGCTCGCCCTCACCCCCGGCACGCGGACCATCAAGCTCAAGGTCAAGGCCGTCGCCGCCGGTCCGACCCAGGTCCAGGCGGACATCAGCGACATCGACCGGCCCGACCCGCACCGCGCCGGGCACGACTCGGTGGAACTGACCGTCGGCACCGCCAAGGGCTCCTCCGACAAGGGCGTCTCGGTCACCAAGGGCCACCCGGCGCCGGCCCACGGCGCCGGACCCGGCACCCGTAAGCCCCGCAAGGTCACCCCCAAGACCCCGGCCCCGGCCGCTGCCGCCGCTCCGGCCGCGGCCCGCGCACCGCTCTGCGTGAACGGCACCTTCCGCAACCGCTTCCAGTCCGCCGAGGGCGGCAACTGGAACGGCAAGGCCAACCGGGACGAACCGGTCAGCAACGCCAACATCACCCTGTGGGGCAAGGCGACCGCCAACGGCGCCACGCAGAAGCTCGCCACCGGGATGACCGGCAACGGCGACGGCAAGTTCAACCTCTGCTACACCCCGAACACGGCCGTCACGTCCGTCGCCTGGGTGGAGTTCCGGACCCAGGCCGGCCGGATGTGGTCGGTGGTCGACTACAACGGCGGTTCCTACGCCACCGCGACGTACGCGCTGAACAACCTCTCGCGCAGCACCAGCCTGGGCAACGTGTACGCCAACGGCGGCCAGAGCCGCGCCTGGCACGCCTTCGACACCCTCAACAAGCTGTGGTGGAACCGCGGCTCCACGACCAACTGCTGGGCCAGCAGCCAGCAGGACGGCCGCTGCACCCCGATCACCGTCCAGTGGTACCCCGGCTCCACCGACGGCACGTACTGGACCACCAGCGACGACAAGATCCACCTCGCGGACGACGACCCGGACTCCGAGCACACCACCGTCCACGAGGCGGGCCACGCCCTCATGGGCAAGCTGTACCGGGGCTGGTGGCCGCAGGTGAGCAACTGCTCGCCCCACTACGTCAACCGCGCCTCCTCCCCGAGCTGCGGCTGGTCCGAGGGCTTCGCCGACGCCGTGTCGTTCCACACCTTCAACGACACCACCTATTACTGGGGCAACGGCAGCTCCATGAACCTCGCCAACGACCGCGCCACGAACGGCATCGACCCGGGCGACGCCTGTGAGGCCCGCGTCGCCACCGCCCTGGTCGACCTGTGGTCCCAGGTCGACGGCAACTGGGTGCAGAGCAACACCATGATGTCCCGGAACCCGCAGTCCAGCTTCCGCGAGTACTTCCTCACGGACCGGCCCGCCTACGGCCTGAACACGGGCGCGACGGCCCGCAACATCCTCTACAAGCACACCATCCAGTACTGACCGCTGCCGGTCACACCGGATCGCCAGGAGAATCGAAAGGAGAGGGGCCGGGCCGGCTGTCGGTCCGGCCCCTCTCATCGCTTCCGTACACCACCGCCCCGGCCCTCCCCCCTCAGAACAGACTCCCCTGCTCCTCCCCCGCCGCCCCGCCCTTCGGCGCCCGCACCACCGCCGTCGTCACCCCACCCGTCGCACCCCGCAACACCCACCCCGCCAGTCCACGCACATCCACCACGAACACCTCCGCCGCGTTTGCCTCCCCCGTCTCCGCCGCTCCGGACGCGGCCACCACCCCCCGCACATACAGATCCGCGCCCACCCCCGCCACCACGTCCCCCACGATCTCGTCCCCGGACGCCGGCCCCGCGACCTCGCCGGCCCCCGCCGGAATCCGCTCCAGCCCGTACACCTCCGTGTGATCCGTCCACGCGAAGGCGGCCGGTTCCAGCGCTTCCGGCCACCCGGCCAGCCCGCGGGCCGCCGCGTGCAGGGCGGCCAGGTCCGCCACCCGCTCCGGCACGGGTGGCAGCGCGCCGCGTGCCGCGCGCTTCTCCGCCTTCCCGAACCGGTCCCGTACGTCCAGGGCGCTCCCCAGCAGCGCCTCGACCCGCCGCGCGGCCATCAGCGGCCCGTGCCCCAGCCAGGCGTACGTGATCGCCCCTTGCTCGACCAGTCGCGCCGCCCCGCGCTCGGCCGCCGTGATGCCCACCTTGAGCAGCCCAGGGCCGAAATACGCGAGGTACACGCCGTACGTACGGGGGTCGTCGGCCATGGTGTCCGCCGCCACCGACCGCGAACGGTCCAGCCGCGCGCAGTCCGCGCACTGGTCGCGCGCGACGCCGGCGTCGATCACCGCCGCGTACGGGCAGGCGATCCACCGCGCGCTTCGCCGTACCCCCAGACACCGCCGCTCGCCCGTCACGGCGAACGCCAGCGCCTTGCCCGCGGGCAGCGCACTGCGCCGCCGCGCGTCGCGCCCGGGGCGGTACCAGCCGAGCCCCGGCTCGGTCCCGGCCCAGCTCGGCCCCGTACACCACCACGCGCCCGCCCCGCCGGTCACGCCACGGCCCCCGCCTCGGCCGGTCCGCCCCGGTCCCTGCCCTCGTCCCCGCCCCCTCCGCCCCTGAAGGTGGCGCGGTACGTACTCGGCGACACCCCCACCGCCGCCTGGAGGTGCTGCCGCAGCGAGGCCGCGGTGCCGAAGCCCGCGTCGGCCGCCACCCGGTCCACCGTCAGTTCCGTCTCCTCCAGCAACTGCCGGGCCCGCTCGACACGTTGCCGGGTCAGCCACTGCAACGGCGACACGCCGGCCTCCTCCCGGAACCGCCGGGTGAAGGTCCGTACGCTCATCGACTCGCACGCGGCCAGCTCCCGCAGCGTCACCGGCCGGTCCAGGTGCTCCAGTGCCCAGGCCCGGGCGGCGGCCGTCGAGGAGTGCTGCGGCTCGGGCACCGGGCGGCGGATGAACTGGGCCTGGCCGCCCTCCCGGTGCGGCGGCACGACCGTACGCCGCGCCACCTCGTTGGCCACCGCCGCCCCGTGATCACACCTGATCATGTGCAGACACAGATCGATCCCGGACGCGACACCCGCGGCCGTCAGCACACCCCCCTCGTCCGTGTACAGGACATCCGCGTCCAGCTCGACCTCCGGGAACAACTCCCGGAACCGCTCCGCCGACCGCCAGTGCGTGGTCGCCCGCCGCCCCTCCAGCAACCCGGCCGCCGCCAGCACGAACGACCCCGTACAGATCGACGCGATGCGGGCACCGGGCCGGACGGCCGCGACGGCCCGTGCCATGTCCGCGGTCAGACAGCCGCCGTCCGCCCCGTAGTCCTGCTCCGAGGCCGGCACCACGACGGTGTCGGCCTCCGCCACGGCCTCGGGCCCGTGACGCACGTTGACCGTGAAGTCCGCATCCGTACGCAGTTCCCCCGGTTCCGGCGCGCACGTCACCACCTCGTAGAGCCGCCGCCCGTCGGCCGCCTCGGCATGACCGAAGAGCCGGTGGACGATGCCCAGCTCCATCGGCAGCAGCCCGTCCCGTACCAGTACGGCGACCCGGTGCCGCCCGTCGCCCGCGAAGACACCCATGGCCCGATCCTTGCACATGCTGGCCATCCAGCCACTCGTCCGGCCGGGACCGCCGGCCGGAAGATCGACCCACCCCCTCACCCCCCTTCCTCCTCCCCCGCCCCCGGAAAGGTCTCCCATGAAGGTCCTGTGGCTCACAGCCCACCCCGAAGAGCGCTCCCTGAACAGCTCCCTCAAGAACGAGGGCCTGCGCACCCTGCGCGAGCACGGCCACGAGGTCCAGCTCTCCGACCTCTACGCCATGAAATGGAACCCGGTCGTCGACGCCGGCGACTTCGACCACGCCCCCGAAGAGCGCCTGCACGTCAGCAGGGCCGCCGAGCATGCCCTCACCACCGGCACCTTGAGCCCCGACATCCGCGCCGAGCAGGAGAAGCTCCGCTGGGCCGACACCTTCGTCGTCCAGTTCCCCCTCTGGTGGTACGGGATGCCCGCGATCCTCAAGGGCTGGTTCGACCGCGTCTTCATCAAGGGCTTCGCGTACGGCATCGACGACCCCGCCACCGGCCAGGCGCTCCGCTACGGCGACGGCCCGCTGACCGGCAAGCGCGCCATGGTCGTCGTCACCGTCGGCGCCCGCCCCTCCTCCATCGGCCCCCGCGGCGTCAACGGCGACCTCAACGACCTGCTCTTCCCCCTCCAGCACGGCACCTTCTGGTACACGGGCATGAGCGTCGTCCCGCCGCTCCTCGTCCCCTCGGCCGACCGGATGACCCCCGCCGCCTTCGAGGACACCGCCGCCCACCTCCGCACCCGCCTCCTGGACATTCCCGCGACTCCGCCCCTCCCCTTCCGCCGCCAGAACTCCCCCGACTACGACCCGGAAACCCTCACCCTCCGCCCCGGCCTCGCCCCGGACCTCACCGGCCCCGCCATCCACTACACAGACGCCACCCGGTAACCCCGTGCGCACACAAAAAACCGGTCCGGCACGTTTCCGTGCCGGACCGGTCTTCGCAGTAGCGGGGACAGGATTTGAACCTGCGACCTCTGGGTTATGAGCCCAGCGAGCTACCGAGCTGCTCCACCCCGCGTCGGTTCGTCAGACTCTACGCCACACCCACCACCCAAGGGAAATCGTTACCCCCACCCCTCCCCGCGGCCCCGCCACCAGAGCACACGACGAAGCCGAGCGCCGCGCTAAGCAGCCAGTTCGGGTGACGGCCGAGGCCCCAGCAACTCTTCCTCGCCCTGCGGCATAGGAATGGCGACGGCGTCTCGTGCAGCCCGGACAAAGTTGCGTTGCGCCTGCCATCGGGCGCGCGACGCCGCGACGAACTCGGGCTTCGAGTCGGGATCCCGGCGCACCTTGCCGGCCCTCGCCCCCTCGGTCACCAGCGCACTCGCAGTCTGATCTGCCAGATCGGCGACCTCTTCCGGCCCTTCGATGTTCACCAGCGCAAGGAGCGGATACAGCTCCGCCAGCCGCTCCTGGGCCTGTCCTGCCGCATCGAGGTAGGAATCCTCGGACGCCTGAGCCTCCGGCTTCACCATTTCCCCTATGGCATGCGCCGTACGCACTGCCTGGTCTATGAACTGGACGTACGCTTCCTTGCGCTCCGTCCGGTACTGGTCCCACCTGGCCTCCGACCGCTCCAGGCCCAACAACCGTTCCTGGTGCCGCGCTTGATGGCGGTGCGTCAGGAAGCCCAGCCAGCCGGTGATACCGGCACCGGCAAGAGTCGACAGTGCAGTGATCAGCGCAATCGAAGCGGCATCGCTCATGAGCCCATTCTGCTTCGGGGCACTGACATCAGGCCCTCATCCCCGCCCTTGAGGTCCTCTGTGCAGGTGGGGAGTACGGCGCCCTGTCAGTGAGCCAGGGGAAGGAAGATCACTGGACGGATCGTCCAGGTGGTGCGAGAGCCCCTCGGGGTGCACCCGAAGTTCGCGCAGGTGATCCTGCGGCACTCCAAGATCGCGATGACGATGGAGGTGTACGCGGAGGCGAGCGAGGAAGACGTGCGAGCCGCGCTCGACAGCCCTTGCGGGGCCGTGAGCGGTACCAGCGGCTGACCTGACCCGGTTGCCGTATTTCACTGCTGTACGGCACGACAAAGCCCCCGTCCGGAGAACCCGGCGGGGGCTTTGACCTGCTGTGCGCTCGGCAGGATTCGAACCTGCAACCTTCTGATCCGTAGCTCTAACTAGATCGGTCAGAGACGGTCGAAGAGGTCACCGTAAGGCTCTGGAGGGTCGCTGCTGAGCAGGTCGAGCCGCTGCGGTTGCTGTACTTCACTGCTGTACAGCAGACTCCCGCCGCGTCGCCGATCATGATGCAGCGGTTCTGAAACGAAGATTGCGCCGACCATAGACGATCCAGCCTCTATGGCGAGAAACTACCTTCTTCTGCGACAGACGATCGGGGGATCGAGTGGCCTGGCTCACGCCATGGATTGCACCAGTATTCGCGCTTGCCGGGGTGGCAATCGGAGCCTTCCTGAACCCTTGGGGCCTCCGCCGTCAGTCCTGGCTCACGGCTCGACGCGAAGCCTTCGACCAGGCCATCACGGCCGTCAAAGCAGCAGAACTCGCTCGGTACTACCCCCGTCACGTAGATCCGAGGGAGCTGGGGCCCGACCTGCAACGTGCGCTCGACTTCAACCGCGAGCTGCCCATTCGCGGCTTCGAGCGGCTAGCGGAGGCCATGCACGAGATGCACCGGGAACTGGCCGCCCTTGAACCCTTCTTCCAGCCGGAGTGGGAGTCCAACCAATGGCCAATCACCGATGAGACAGCCGCATCACTCGTGGCACAGCTTAAGAGGGAACGACAGCGGGTGCCCCTACGCGGAAGGCGTGCTGCCCAATGAAGTGGATAGTCACAGCGCTCACCCTGCTTGGTGGGCTCCTGCCGGCGGCAGGCATTTACGGCATCTGGCGAGCCTTCGGGGAGCGGCAAACGCACCTACAGGGCAAGCTCGACCGTGTCGATCAAGTGATGCGTGACCCCACCATTCCCGCGAGCGATAAGAGCGATCGGCTGAACGAGGAGCTGCCCCCCGAGGGGACCGGACTGGACGTGATGTACATCCGTGAGCGTCTGGAGCTTGAGCTGCTTAGGCAGTCGCTGCCGGACGTCAGTACGCCAGCCATCTTGGCCAGCCTCGGCGTGGCCTGTGCCACCGCCGCCGGAGTTCTCTCCACTTGGTCGGACATGTAGTCCACGCTGCACAAAAGCTTGGCCACCACAGCGGCGAGGAACTGAGCGGAGCGCCCACGACGGCCTCGACCACATCGCGGCAGCAGCTGCTCCCCCTCAGCCATGGGCCAGGGTCGGTCCGCTCACGCTGCCGCATCCGTGACGGTGGCGGTACGGCGACCAGCTCCCGCCGGCCGTTGTGTCCGGAGTGCTCGGCGCCCCCAACCCAACCCCTTCCGTAGCCTGCCTGTCTCGACAGCACTACTGCCTATGGGGCGGTCGGCAGCGCGCCCGTCACGTAAACCGCTCACCGCTTCCGCCTCCACCTTCATCCCCCTCATCTGCACCCTCCCCGCCCCCGGGCTCCCCGCTGGCTCTGCTCTCTTGAGCCGGGGGCTCTGGTGCTGCTGCTCGGCTCGTCCTGATGGCGGGCGTCTGCGACCTGGTCATGCCGGGCCGGCGTCGCGGGTGACGGTCTTGGCTGGTGGGGTGTTTGCTCGTTCCGGCGCTGCTTTTGGGCGGGGCAAAGCGTGTGCGAAGCACCCCGTGGCAGCTTCAGGTGGCGCGGGGCCGGGGGCCGGGCGGAGCGGGCCGGAGGCAGGAGCGGCGCCCGAGTCCCCGAGCTCCGCGCCAGCCCGCGTTGCGGGCCGGTGGGGTGTGCTTCGTAGCGGCGGCTGCCAAAGCCGTTGACCCGCGCGCCGGATGCCGAAGGCAAGAGCACCCACAAGGCCAACGCCGTCGTCCGCGGCACCGGTTCCGGCGACGGCCGGGCCGCTGGGTACTTGGCCGACGGGAACGAACCCGTTTGCGCGCTCTCACCAGCTCCCCACGGACTTCCATCAGGGCTTCGCGTCCGTACGCGAGCGGCGTCAGGGCGGCCCCGGCCGGGAATGGCGATCCTGCTGTGGGAGTTCCTGGAGTGCTCTCCCCCTTCCCCCACCCCTCCCCGCCCGCAGGGCGGGGCTTGAACCAGTAGAGAAAGTTGTAACTCAGGCTGGCGGGAGGGGCTTGAAGTCCTCTGTGCAGGCGGGGAGTACGGTGCCCTGTCGGTGGGCGAGAGGGAGGAAGATCACGGGGCGGATCGTCCAGGTGATGCGGGTGTTGGTGTGGGTGATGGTCACCGTGTAGGGCTGTCGGCGGAGTAGGGCTGCCCTGGCCTTCATTCGTCCCTCGCAGAGCCATGTCCAGGCTTCGTGTGAGGCGTCCGGCGAGAGGGCCGGTGTGATGGTGCGGAGGGCTACGGCTACCCACCTGTCGGCCTGGTGGGCGGAGTAGGCGTCGAAGGATGCGTGGAGGGCCGGCCTCTCGGTCGGGTTCGCGAGGTCTTGGGTCCAGCATTCGCACCAGTAGCCGCGGCGGGGCTTGTCGGTCTTCAGCATGGGTGGGCTCCTGGTCGGTTGCTCGTGAAGAGTTCTGCGGTGACGGTGTGGGCGCCCTGACTGCTGTGGACCACCACTCGGTGAGCGATCGCATTGACCATGCCGAGCCCCCGGCCGTGCTCGGCCTCCTCGTCCTGGTCCTCGACCTTCGGGATCGTGCCTGCGCCGCCGTCGTCGGTGACCGACAGGGCAATGACCTGCGGGGTGACCGCTAGAGACAGATGGAAGCTGCCGGAGTCCCGCCCGCTGGCGGTGTGCAGGATCGCGTTCGAGCTCAGCTCGCTCACGATCAGCTCGGCGTCCTCGGCCAGCGGGGAATCGCGCAGTATGTCGCGGGTCCATCGGCGGGCCCGGCTCACCTCTTCCGGGGAACCTGGGCAACTGAGCCCCCAGACCTGGACTCTACTCGTATACTCGTGCATACAAGTTCCTTCGTGCTGGTAGGCCGCCATGTGCAGCGGGTTCGGGCTAGACGAGTTTCACGCCGTCGTGGGCGCGGACGGCCGGCGGGGTAGTGGCGTCGAGCGCGTCCAGGGCGCGGATCGCGTAAGCCTCGTCGGCGAGTTCGGTGACTTCTTCACGGGTGGCCCACCGCAGCGCGCGGGTTTCGTCCCCGGTGGTGGGGGTGCCGTCGGCGGCCCGACAGCGGAAGACCAGAGAAACGATCAGGCCCGTCATGTTCTTGTAGACACCGGTCAAGGTCGCCGGAAGCTCGATCTTGATGCCGGTTTCTTCGAGCACCTCGCGCTGAAGAGCTTCCGGGATGGTTTCCTCGCGTTCGAGGACTCCGCCCGGCGGCTCCCAGTGGCCGTTGTCGCGTCGCTTGATCAGGAGAGCCCGGCCCTGGTCGTCGACGATGACTCCGGCGACGCTCACGGAGTGCGGACGGTCGGTGCTCACGTTCCTCGGCCCCTTCGGATGGCTAGGCTCTCCACCGTAGCAACAGCACTCGCCCACTCGTCTAGATACCTAAAGGAGTAGTCCACGTGACGTCTCTTCCGAGCGTTCTTGGCGCTCTCGACCCCACGAGTGATCGTGCGGTTTTCCGGCAGATCGCCGATCAACTGCGTGAGGCCATTGATCGCGGGCGCTTCAAAGAGGGGGAAAAGCTGCCCTCGGAAGCTGAACTTGTCGAGCACTACGGGGTCTCCCGTATGACGGTGCGGAACTCCTTTTCGGTCCTCCAGGGCGAGGGCCTGGTACACGCCGAGCACGGCAAGGGTGTCTTCGTCCGGCCGCGCCCGCCCGTCCGGCGCCTCGCCTCCGACCGTTTCGCCCGGCGCCACCGCGAACAGGGGAAGTCCGCGTTCATCGTGGAAGCCGATGCCGTCGGCAGCCATCCGAAGGTGGATGGTCTGGAGGTCAAGGAGGAGAAAGCCAGTCAGGACATCTCTGCCCGGCTCGGCTCCGTGCGGCGCGTGCTCGCCCGGCGGCGCCGCTATCTGCTCGACGGCCGGCCGGTTGAGTTCGCCACCTCCTACCTGCCGCTCGACATCGCCCGCGGCACTCAGATCGCCGAACCCAACCCCGGCCCCGGCGGCATCTACGCCCGGCTTGAGGAGCTGGGTCACCACCTCGACCACTTCGAGGAGGAGATCCGCGCCCGGATGCCTTCACCTGCCGAGGTCAAGACGCTGCAACTGGCGTCCGGAGTCCCGGTGATCCACCTGATCCGCACGGCGTACGACACGGAGAAGCGGGCCGTGGAGGTCTGCGACACGGTGATGGCGGCGGACGCGTACGTCCTCTCCTACCAGCTCCCGGCCACCTGACCGGCGGTGCGCGAGGCCACTTCTTCGGACTCGTACGCCCCGACACGCATACTCGTATAGACGAGTGGGCAAGTCGTGTGGCAAGGTGGTCCCCGTTCCCGGAAGAGCCGGGCGCGAAGACTGCAACTTGTCTAGACGAGTAGATGGGAAGAAGCCTTGCGCACCATCCGTGTGGAGACCTCGGCCGCGACGATCCTGCTGACCGAGGCGCCCGAGCCCAAGGTCCGCGACCGCAAGACGGGCGAGATCGCCAAGGACGCCAACAACGGCGAAGCGTTGATGACGATCGGCGTCGTCTACATCGAGGAAGGGGAGTCCTCCCTGATCAAGGTCACCGTGCCGGAGGGCGGTGTCTCCGAGGGCCTGACGCTCGGCGCTCCGGTCTCGCTGCCCGGCCTGGTTGCCCGGCCGTGGGAGTCGGTGTTCAACGGCCAGCAGCGGCACGGCATCGCCTACCGGGCCGCCGCCGTCACTCCGGCCGCCTTCCCGGCCGCCATGGGGGACGCGGCCTGATGACCGACCTGGCAGCGCTTCTGGAGGTAGGTGGTCCTGTCGCCGCCCTCGGCGGTGGGGCCGCCTACGCCCGGGCACGGCACCCGGGCGTCTACTGGTCCACGGTCGGCCTGCCGGTCTCAACCGCCCGGCTGCTCGGCTCGTACAGCTCGGTCATGGAAGCCTGCGGCCTGACCGTGGCCCCCTCCCGGCTGCGAGTCCTGGCGGTCAAGGCCAGCACCCGCCGCGAGGTCCGGCCCGTACCGCCGCGTCGCGGCATCATCCGGCCGACCACGACGGGGTTACGACTTCGGCTCCGCCTCGCCCCCGGGCAAGAACCAGCCGACGTCGCGGCCTCGGCCGAACGGCTGCGCCATGCCTGGGGCGTGCACGCCGTGTACGTGACACCCGTCAAGCCTGGCGTGATCGACCTGCGGCTGGTCGGGTTCGACGTGCTGCGGAAGGTCCGCATGCCGCGCAAGCTCCCGGCTGGGCTGCTGAAGGTCCCGGTGGCGCTGCGGGAGGACGCCACGGCCTTCGTACGGGACTACCGCACCGTTCCGCACGGGCTCACCCTCGGCGCGACGCTGTCGGGCAAGTCCATGTACCTGCGCCACCTCATCACTGGGCTGGCCCGTCAGCCCGTCGCCCTGGTCGGCATCGACTGCAAACGTGGAGTTGAGCTGGCGCCGTTCGCGGCCCGGCTTTCGGCGCTGGCCACCGATCCTGAGCAGGCTGCGGCCCTGCTGCCGGTGCTCATCGAGGAGATGGAGGACCGATACGACCTGATCAAGGCCCGGCAGGGCATCGCCCCGGACACACCGGATGAGGAGATCACCTCGGACATCTGGGGCCTGCCTGAACATGAACGCCCGGTGCCTGTGGTGCTGTTCGTGGACGAGGTGGCGGAACTCTTCCTCGTCGCCACGAAGAAAGACGAACAGCGTCGGGACGAGATGGTCACCCAGCTCATCCGTCTTGCCCAGCTCGGCCGGGCCGCCGGCATCTACCTGGAAATCTGCGGCCAGCGCTTCGGTGCCGAACTGGGCAAGGGGGCGACCATGCTGCGCGCCCAGTTGACCGGCCGCGTCTGCCACCGCGTGAACGATGAAGCCTCCGCGAAGATGGCGTTGGGCGACATCGCGCCCGAAGCGGTCGCCGCCGCCTGCGCCATCGCCCCCGAACAGCCCGGACTCGCCGTGATCGGCGACGCATCCGGCGGCTGGTCCCGCGTCCGTACGCCGTACCTGTCTCTGGCTGAGGCGGCCGAGACCTGTTCCGCCTCGGCCCACCTGGTACCCCACCTGCCCGCACTCCAGCCGTTCCGGCCTGCTGTGCCGGTACGGCCGATCAAGTCACCGACCCCGGTCGTTCGGCCGCAACCGACGACCGGCTGAACTCAGCCTTCCCCATCCGGTTAGCGTGACCGCCTCGCGCCGTGTCCCTACCCCCGCCATGCCTGAATCCGGAAGGAGCCGCAGTATGCGCGCCCTGCTGGCCCGCGTAGACGCGGTGCTCGTCCAGGCGGTCATCGCCGCCGCTCTGTCCTTCGCCCACCTGCATGACATCGCTTCGGCGGCCGGTCAGGACGGGTGGAAGGCATGGGCGTACCCCGTCTCCGTCGACCTGCTGCTGGTGGCTGCCTGGCGGCGGCTGCGAACCAGCGACGAGAAAGCGGCCGGGTGGTGCTGGTTCGTGATCGCGCTGGGCGCCTCCCTGGGCGCCAACGTAGCCACCGCCGGACTGCTCGACCTGGACGACGTACCGGCCTGGCTGCGCATCCTCGTCGCGGGATGGCCTGCGGTCGCCTTCCTCGGCGGCACGCTGCTCGCTCACTCCGCAGCGATTCCGGCAGAGGCACCCACCGCCGACGAGGACCAGGAGGAGCCCTCGGCCATCGAGGACCAGGAGGACGCGCCCGCCCCGGCGCCGGTACTCCCGGCGCCACCGACCCCCGAACCGACCCCCGCGCCCCCTGCGGTCTCCGTCCCGGCCGCCCTGGTCGAACACGCCCGCAAGGTCGCCACCGAGCACCACACCCGCACCGGCACCGCCATCGACACCCCGACCCTGCGCGCCCGCCTCGGCGTATCCCTGCCGATCGCCGACGCCATCGCTGCCCAGCTCTGAGAGGAGATCCACATGAGCGCCAACCGCCGCTTCCACTCGGTCACCCGCATCGGTCCCGTCCAGGTCGGCACGTCCTACGACGGACGCGGCCGGGAGAAGCACACCGCCGCCTGCACGGCTCCGCGCTGCGGCTTCTCCGCCGACTACGACAGCCGCGCCGCCGCCGAACTGGCCGCCCGCACCCACCGCTGCCCCGTCCGCTGATCCATGCGCCGAAAGGATTCCGCCCCGTGACCGTCAGCCTGCCGCTCGTCGTCGTCCTCGGTCTCTTCGCCTGGGGTGCGGTCAAGTACCTCGGCGTCCGCATCTGGATCGTCGTGGTGATCGCGCTCTTCGGGTTCTGGCTCTCCCACACCTTCATGGCGCCGGCCATCGAGAACGGCACGCGCTCCGGCGTGAACATCATCAACGGCTCACATGACTAGACGAGTAGGTAAGGAGACCTCTGCCGTGTTCCTGCCCAAGTACCCCGACAGTCCGACGCCGCCGCCCACCCACATCACGCCCACCGCGACCGCCCCGGCCCCCGCGCGACGGTCCGTCCCTCAGATCTCCGTCAGCACCGGAGCGGTCGCCGCCCTCCTCGTCGGCGGGGTGGTGCTGACCGCGCTCCTGGCCGCCGTCGCCGTCTCGGCCGTGTCCGTGGCGGTCGCCGCCGTCGTCCTGCGCTCGCTGCTCCGCGATCACCACCGCCGCTGACTGACCAGCAGCACACCGAACCCCCGGGTCGGCCTCGATACCGCCAAGCATCCGCCGCCCCGGGGGCCCTCCCCCTTCCAGCCGAAGCCAGAAGGAGAAAGGCCATCATCACCCCCGCCACCCCGCCCCCGCTCACCGAACTCGGAGAACTGGCCGCCCTCGGCACCATGCCCGCACTCCTGCGCCAGCTCTCCGGCCTCGGCGGCTGCACCCACCCGATCCGCCTCGACGGCCACCGCACCGAACACGCCTTGAACACCCGCACCGGCGAGATCGGCAACGTCCTCCACCACCTCGACTCCTCCACCCTCCCAGCCGGTCACCTCCTGGTCCGCTGCAACAACCGCCGTTCGACCCGCTGCGCGGCCTGCTCCGAGGTCTACCGCCGCGACACCTTCCAACTGATCACCTCCGGCCTGCGCGGCGGCAAAGGCGTCCCGGAACGCGTCGCCGCTCACCCCCGCGTCTTCGCCACCTTCACCGCCCCCGGTTTCGGCCCGGTCCACAACCGCCCCACCGGGCCGACCGGTTCGGTCCGCCGCTGCCGCTGCGGCGCCTTCCACGACCAGGAGGACACCGCCCTCGGCACCGCACTCGACCCCGACACCTACGACTACGAAGCCGCCGTCCTCTGGAACGCGCACGCCGGTGCCCTCTGGCGGCGCTTCTCCATCTACCTCCGCCGAGAGGTCGCCAAGCGCGCCGGCCTCACTCAGCGCGCATTCCGGCAGTACGCCCGGGTGTCCTTCGCCAAGGTCGCCGAGTACCAGAAGCGCGGCGCCGTCCACTTCCACGCGGTCATCCGCCTCGACGGCCCGACCGGCAGCGACACCCCGCCGCCCGCCTGGGCCACCGCCGAATTACTCACCGACGCCATCCAGGCCGCCGCCACCGCCGCCCGCGTGGACGGCCCCGTCATCGACGGCCGGGAACACGTCTTCACCTTCGGCCGCCAGCTCGACGTACGGACCATCCGCTCGGCCGACTTCGACGGAGGCCAGGAACTGACCGAACGGGCCGTTGCCGCGTACATCGCCAAGTACGCCACCAAGGGCGCCGAGACCGCGACCGGAGCCCTCGACCGCCCGCTGAAGTTCCTCGCCGAACTCGCCCAGCTCGACATCAACGACCACGCCCGCCACATGATCCGAACCGCCTGGACCCTCGGCGCCCGCAAGGAACTGGAAGACCTCCGGCTCCGCGCCTGGGCCCACATGCTCGGCTTCCGCGGCCATTTCTCCACCAAGTCCCGCCGCTACTCCACCACCCTCGGCGCCCTCCGCGACGCCCGCGCCGAATGGCGCCGTGCTCAGGCCGCAGGAGAGACCGAGACCACCCCGGACACCACCCTCGTCCTCGCCCACTGGGTCTACGCCGGAACCGGCCTCACCAACGCCGAAACCTGGCTCACCGAAGCCCTCGCCCGTGACACCGCCCGCGAACACCGCACTGCGCTCGACGCTGAAGGAGACGACCGGTCATGACCACCACCGTCATCGAGAGGAAGTGGCACACCACCGCCGAAGTCGCCGAAATGCTCGGCTTCGGACTGTCCAAGACCAAGATGCTCGTGCTCACCGGCGAGATCCGTTCGGTGAAGATCGGGCGTAACCGGCGCATCCTCCCGGCCTGGGTGGACGAGTACATCAACCGCTGCGCCACTGCGGCTGAGGAGTGGTCCGCATGAGCGGCAAGCGCGGTAACGGCGAAGGGTCCATCTACCCGTATAAGAACAGCTTCGCCGCGTACGTCTGGGTGACCACGCCGGATGGCAAGAAGAAGCGCAAGTACGTCTACGGCAAGACACGCGAAGAGGTCCACGACAAGTGGATCAAGTTGCACGCCGACGCGAAGAAGGGGCCGGTGGCCACGCGACACCGCACCGTCGCCGCGTTCCTGGCGTACTGGCTTGAGTCGATCGTGAAGCCGAACCTGGCGCCGCTGACCTACGTCTCGTACGAGGGGTCCGTCCGGCTCTACATCGCGCCCCACCTGGGCGCCAAGCGGCTGGACAAGCTGACCGTCCGGGACGTGCGCGAGTGGCTGACCAAGCTCGCGTCCGAGTGCCAGTGCTGCGCTCAGGGGAAGGACTCGAAGCGGGCGCCTGCTCGTCGCCGTTGCTGCGCTGCTGGGGAGTGCTGTGAGGCGTTCACCTCCCGGCGGGTGATTCAGGCCGCTCGGGACGCGCTCAGGGCCGCTCTAACCCATGCAGTGGTTGAGGAAGAGATCGGGAAGAACGTCGCCTCGCTGGTGAAGGTGCCGAAGCCACGTCGTCGCCGGATCAAGCCCTGGTCCGTGGCCGAAGCGGGCCGGTTCCTTGCCGACGGGGTTGCTCGGGAAGATCCGCTGTTCGCGGCCTGGGTGCTCGTGCTGTGCCTGGGGCTGCGTCGAGGTGAGGTGCTGGGCCTTACCTGGAAGTCCATCGACTTCGAAGCGGGAGAGCTGTACGTGGATCACCAGATCCAGCGCGCCGGGCGGCAGATCTTGCACCGGGAGACGAAGACCGAGGAGTCGGACGACTTCCTGCCGCTGCCGGCGTTGTGCCTCAAGGCGCTCAGGATGCGTCGGGCTCAGCAGACCGGTGACCGGAAGGCGGCCGGTGATCTCTGGCAGGACGATCGCGGCCTGGTCTTCACGACGAAGTACGGCACCCCGATCGAGCCCGGCAACCTGACACGCATGTTCGCCCTGCGGGCTCGCCGGGCCGGGCTGCGGGTGATTCCGCTGCGGAACACGCGACACACGTGCAGCTCGCTACTGGTGGCCTTGAAGGTGCACCCAAAGGTGGCCCAGCGCATCCTTCGCCACTCGCAGATCGCGATGACGATGGAGGTCTACGCGGAAGCGAGTGAGGAAGAGGTCCGCGCGGCTCTGGGACAGCTTTCCGAAGCGATGGGCGGTGCAGGCGGTACCGGCGGCTGACCCGGTTGCTGTATTTCGCTGCTGTACGGCACGACAAAGCCCCCGTCCGGATTACCCGGCGGGGGCTTTGACCTGCTGTGCGCTCGGCAGGATTCGAACCTGCAACCTTCTGATCCGTAGTCAGATGCTCTATCCGTTAAGCTACGAGCGCTTGGCTTTCCGGCGGTTTTTCTTGCCGGTCGGCGTTGCAGAAAGAACATTACACGAACCACGGCGTGAGGCGAAATCCGATTGACCCACCCCCTCTGACCTGCGGAAACGTTCCGCGGGGGGCGGGTGGGGGCTACTCGGGCCAGGGGGCGGAGTCGAGGATCCGTACGAAGTCCGGACGGGTGTGGTCCGGATCCAGGCGGGCCAGGACGTCGGCGGTGACGGTGCCGGTGGTGGTCGCGGGGCGGTGGGCGGTGCCTCGGTGGAGGGCGCGGAGGATGTGGCGCTTGAAGGCGGGGCGGGGGTGGGCCGTGAGGATCTCGGTGCGGGTCTCCGGCGGGAGGGTGTCGTAGCCGATGCCGAGGACGTCGAGTTCGTAGCCGGTGGCGAGGAGGGCGATCTCCGGGGCCATGCGGTGGGGGATCTCCGGCGTCGTGTGCAGGGCCACGGCCTCCCAGGCGAGGCGGGCGCGGTCCGGCGGGGCGCCGTGGGCGGTCAGGAAGCGGTGGGCCGCGTCGGCGCCGTCCAGTTCGAAGCGCTGCCGCGAGGAGCGGAACCGGTCGGTCAGGCCTACGCCGTGGAAGAGGGCGGCGATGTAGAGAAGTTCCGCGTCGAAGGGCAGGCCCTGGTCGCGGCCGTGCCGGGCGCCGAAGAGGTAGACGCGGCGGGAGTGGTGGTAGAGCAGCTCGTCGGTGGTGTCGCGGATCAGCTCGGTGGCCTCCCTGGCCAGGGCGGAGTCCGGGAGGGGGATGCCGGCGATGTGGGTGTGGGTGGTGTGGGAGGTGTGGGTTGCGCGGCGGGTGGAGGTGGAGGGGGAGGGGGAAGGGGTGAGGGTGGGTTGGAGGGGGTGGGGGTGCTGGTGGGGGTGGGGGCGGGAGCTTTCGGGGTCGGTCGGCATGGGGACAGGGTCGCTCGGGGGAGGGGGGCGCGTCCGGAAGGTTTCGGTCAGGTGTGGCGGGCGGAGCGCGGGGCGGCCGAGGTCCGTGCGGCGGGGGTGGCGGACCGGGCGCGGCGTAGAAAAGCGTTCAGGCCCTGGTCGTGATGACCAGGGCCTGAAGCGATGGAGCGGAGGCGGAGGGATTTGAACCCTCGATGGGCTTTAAAACCCAAACCGCATTAGCAGTGCGGCGCCATAGACCGGACTAGGCGACGCCTCCACACACCCCGACCGCGCGCAAGCGCGATGTGGCGTGACCAGATGATGGCACAGCTCGGCGGGCTGTCACCAATCGACCCCCACGGTACTCGGCAGACGGGCCGACCGGCAAAGGTCTTTACGGGGTGGTTCGGGGGTGTTCGGGAGGGGATCGGCGGTGTGAATCGAACGGGGGCCAAACAGCGGGCCGGGGGCGGGGCCGTGCGCAACGTCGGGACCGGCGGCGCGTTAGACGCTGCGGGGGCGGACGGGCCCCGGCAAGGGCGCCCGCGTACCGCCCCGCGCCACCGTCCCGTACCCCGCGCACCACCACCTTGGAGTCCGCGATGCTGTTCCGCCGGCTGTCCCGCTTCGCCACGGCTGCTGCCCCCGCCCTCACCGCCCTCACGCTGCTGGCTCCGGCCGGCGCGTCCGCCGCCCCCGCCGACCTCTCCGTCGGCTCCCCGTCCGCCACGGCTCCCGTGCCGCTGCTGACGCACTCCTCCGACCACCTCACGATCACGGTCAGCGACACCGGCAAGGCCGCCACGGACGGCACGTACGAGCTGTACTGCCACCCGGCGCGCGGCACCCACACCGACGCGCGCGGTGCCTGCGACAAGCTGGACAACCTGACGCGCTGGGGCAAGGACCTGTTCGCGGGCGTGCCCAAGGGCAGCAAGTGCACGATGCAGTACGGCGGCCCGGCCACCGCGCGGATCACCGGGACCTGGGCGGGGCGCACGGTCAACGCCCAGTTCAAGCGCACCGACGGATGTGAGATCAGCCGCTGGAACCGGTTCGTGCCGGTGCTGCCCTCGGTCGCTTCGTGACGGAGAAGCGGGCCAGTTCAGGACGCGGGGCACATGTCGGGCGTGCGACGAGTCGCACAATCCCGTGGCAGTACCTCCTCGTCATCCGTCTCCGCGTCCACATCCGGTGCCCGTAGACTCCCTTCCAGTGACCCGCTGCGGACGTGGCGGCGGGCTCGGCAAGGTGCGGTAACTGCAGGGAGGAAGCGTCGTCGTGAGCAGCAGGCCATCCCGAGGCGCTGCTCGCCTCGCAGCCATACTCGACGCATTGCCGGACGCGTTGCTGCTGGTGAACTGCAACGGCACGGTCGTCAACGCGAACGCCATCGCCCTGGAGACCTTCGAGGCCCCGGGCACCGCCCTGGTCGGCCGCGGCCTGCTGGACCTGCTGCCGTCCTTCGACTCCAAGCGCATCCCCGGTTCGATGCGGCGCCACGACGAGCAGGAGCAGGGCCCGCGGACGAAGCCCACCCGGATGGTGGCGCGGCGTACCGACGGCACCGAGCTGCTGGTCGAGGTGACCAGCGCGAACCTGGAGGACGGCCGTACGCCGTACGAGTCCGCCTTCGAGGCCGCGTACGCCGACCACCGCAACGGCTACACCGGCGACGAGCTGCTGATGCTCGTCGTACGGGACCTCACCGGCACGCTCGACACCGAGACCGAGCTGGCCCGCCAGCAGCGCCAGACCGAGATGATCCTGCGGGCCGCGGCCGAGGGCGTCGTCGGCGTCGACTCCGACGGCAAGGTCGTCCTCGTCAACCCGTCCGCCGCGCAGATCCTCGGCTACCGGGCCAGCGAGCTGGGCGGCAAGGAACTGCACCCGCTCATCCACCACTCGCGGGCCGACGGCACCCCGCTGCCCTGGGAGGAGACGCCGCTCGCCGACTCCCTGCGCTCCGGGCGCAAGCACCGGGTGCGCGGGCAGGCGCTGTGGGCCAAGGACGGCCGTTCGGTCCCGGTGGACCTGACGACCGCGCCGGTCCGCGACGGTGACCAGCTCGTCGGCGCGGTGATGACGTTCACCGACCGGCGCCCCTACGACGCGCTGGCCGCGCGCCACACGCAGCTGCTGGCCGTACTGGACCAGTCGCTGCGCGGCCCCCTGGAGGAGCTGAAGGCGGAGCTGGGCACGCTGGCGTCCGACCCGGCCGGCCAGCTGTGGCCGGAGGCCAACCAGATCCTGCACCACCTCGCCGCCGGGTACGCGCGGATGACGACGCTCGTCGACAACGTGCTGAGCTACCAGCGGCTGGACGCGGGCGGCGAACGGCTCACGCGCGCCAAGGCCTCGCTCGACGCGGTCGTGGCCGCCGGTGTCGAGGGCGCGATCGAGCTGATCGGCCCGGGCCGCGCCCAGTTCGCGGTGCACGCGCCGCCGATCGACGCCGAGGTCGACGCGGAGCGGCTGGCGCAGGCGCTGTCCCACCTGATCGCGGATGTCGCGGGCGTGGACGCCACGGGCAAGGCCGGAAGCGGCTCCGAGGCCGCTTCCGGGGACTCGACGATCGTGGTGGCCGCGGCACAGCGCGGCGAGGTCGTACGGATCGAGGTGCGCGGCCCGTACGGCGGCGGCAACCCGGTCCACGCGCCCATCGTGCGCGGCATCGTGCGGCAGCACGGCGGCGTGCTGCAGACGCACGCGGTGCCGGGCGCGGGCGGCAGCGCGTACGTACTGGAAGTGCCGGTGACGGCGGACGGCGCGCCGGTGTCGGGCGCCGCGGGCCCGGACCGGGCGCGCGAGGCCACGGGCAACGAGACGACCGTGATGCCGGTGCCCGCCGAGCGGGCCCGCGGGACGCAGGGGCAGGGTCAGCGGCAGGAGCAGGCGCAGGAGCAGGCGCAGGGCCGAGCGGAGGATCGGGGCGCCGGCGGGGCCGGGGGCCAGGGGGCCCAGGGGCAGCAGGGGCAGCAGGGACGCGCTCACGGGGTTGAAGGGGGCGCGGCCGGTCCCGGTGGGGCCGGAGGCCCCGTGGCGCCTGACGCCGCGGGTGGCGGTCCCGCCCGTACGGACGGTGGTGCCGAGGGCACGCCGACCGGGCGGCGCAGGGCGCGGAACGGTGACGTACCGGAACAGCAGCACCCGGGCGCAGGCCCCGCGGCGGCCGGGAACGGCCACGGGCAGGTGCCTCGGGCTCGCAACGAAGCCGATGCCGCCGGGCCGCAGGGCGCGGGTGGCCCCGGCGTAGGCGGTGCGGGCGCGGGAGCGGACTCAGGCGCGGGTACGGGGCCAGGTGCGGGCTCAGGCGCGGGTACGGGTTCAGGCGCGGGCGGTGGCGTGCGTCCGGGTACGGTGCCCGGCCCGGGGATGACCGGCGCGCCCGGGATGCCGCAGGGCATGGCCGGGGCCGAGGTCGTACCGCCGGGAGGCCGGCGCCAGGTGCAGCAGGACGTGCCGGAGGGCGGCGCACGGGCCGCGCTGCCGGCCGTCGCGAGCGGTCCGCAGGGGCAGGCACCGGCGCAGGGCCAGGTGCCGCCGTCCGGCCGCCGGGCGCGCAGGGCGCTGGCCGACACGGCCGAGCGCACCGTCCCCCACCAGTCGCAGGCCCCCGCCCGTACCGCGCACTCGGCCTTCGCGCTGCCGCCCGCAGCCGCCGACCAGCTTCCACAATCCCCGCTGCCCGGGGTGCCGGTCCTGCCCGGACAGAATTCCGGTCAGCATTCCGGCCAGAACTCCGGCCAGAACTCCGGCCGGGACTCCGGCCAGGTCGACGGGCCGCAGAACGGCACAGGTACGGGTGCGGGTACGAGTACCGGTACGGACGCGAGCGCGGGCAGCGGTACGGGCCGACGCCGCGCCCGCCCCGGTACGGCGGACGCGGCCGGCGATCCGGCCGGCGCGGTGCCCGAGCCGGGTGCGCCTGAAGGTGGCTGGGGCCCGGAGCCGACCGGCCGACGCCGTGCGCGTCGGGCCGCCGCCGAGGAGCGGGCCGCTGCGGCGATGGCTGACTCGGAGTCGACGGGTACGTTCGTCGCCGGTCCGGAGGGGCTGGTGGCGCACCCCATCGAGGGCGGGCCCACGGCCGGTCCTGGTGCTGCCCCGATGGCCGGTCCCGGCAGCGCTCCGGCGGCCACGGACGGTCCGCCCGCCCCGACCGGGCGGCGGCGTGGGCGCCCCAGCCCGGTGGAGGGCGAGCAGGGCGGGCAGGCGGGCCAGTCCCCCGTACCGGCTCCGTCCGACCCGGCCGCCGCCCGACAGGCCATGCCCGCGCCCGCCTCCCCGGAGGCCGCGGAGGCCGCGGAGGGTGACGCCATGGCGGGTGGGCCCGGCGCGGGTCACTCCCACGGGCGCGCGTTCAGTGTGCGTACGCTCGGGCAGGGTGTGCCGTTCTCGCAGCAGCTCGCCGAGCAGCAGCGTCCGGGCGCGCCCGGAGGGGCCGTACCCGGAACGCCCGTGCCCGGAGGGGCCGTACCTGGAGGGGCCGTGCCTGGAGGGCCCGTACCCGCGGGTTCCGCCCCCGGTGCCCCCGCCGCCGGCTCGGGCCGCCGTCGCAAGCTGGCGCAGCCGCCGCAGGAGGGGGAGCGTACGGCCGCGTCCGACGCCGCCCCCGCCGAGGCCAGGCCGCACCCGCAGCCCGGCGCCCACGCGCCGGGACAGCCGCATCCTCAGTCCCAGACCCAGCCCCAGGCCCATGCGCAACCCCAGCCCCAGCCTCAGCAGCACCAGCCGCATCAGCAGCATCAGCAGCACCTGCTGAACGCCTCGGAGGGGCGCGCGTTCGCCGTCTCCGCGCCCGACGAGGGCAGCGAGGGCCCCGAGCCGCTGGACGGGCCGAACGGCGCCGTCGAGGTGACCGAGCCGCAACCGCAGCCGATGGACGACGAGTTGCCGCCGGAGCCGCTGGACAATCCGCGCCGGCTGCTGGTCTGGCCCGCGCCGGACGTCTCCACCCAGCAGGCACTGAGCGACCGCGGCTACCGTCCGGTCATCGTCAACTCCCGCGAGGAGGTGGACGCGCAGATCGCCGCGTACCCGGCGGCGCTGTTCGTCGACCCGCTGACCGGGCCGATCACCCGTACCGCGCTCCAGTCGCTGCGTACGGCGGCGGTGGCGGCCGAGGTGCCGGTCCTGGTCACGGCCGGGCTCGGCCAGGCGACCCGGGAGGCCGCGTACGGGGCCGACCCGGCCGTACTCCTCAAGGCGCTCGCCCCGCGCGACAGCGAGCAGCACCCGCCCCGGGTGCTGCTGACCGAGGAGAACGACGCGGTCGCCGGAGCGCTGACCGCCTCGCTGGAACGGCGCGGCATGCAGGTCGCCAGGGCGGCGACGGACGCGGACGCGGTCACGCTCGCGGCCCAGATGCGCCCGAACCTGGTGGTGATGGACCTGATGCAGGTACGCCGCCGCCGGGCCGGGATCGTCGACTGGCTGCGTTCGAACGGCCTGCTCAACCGCACCCCGCTGGTCGTCTACACCTCGGCGGACCTCGACCCGGCCCAGCTGCCGCGCCTCGCGGCGGGCGAGACCGTGCTGTTCCTGGCGGAACGCTCGACGAGCGCCGAGGTCCAGGCCCGGATCGTCGACCTGCTCGCGAAGATCGGTACGAACTGAGCGGACGCGTCACCCGGCCGGGACAGCACGAGCGGCCCCGGCCGGTACGCGAACCCGGAGGCGACGGCGGTACGCCGCCGCCTCACCCCACCCGGGTGACCGTCAGCTCCCCGTCCGCGTACTGCTTGCGCAGCACCTTCTTGTCGAACTTGCCGACGCTGGTCTTCGGCACGGCCGCCACCGCCGTCCACCGCTCCGGGAGCTGCCAGCGCGCCACCCGCTCGCCGAGGAAGGTGCGCAGCTCCTCGAACCCGGCGCTCGCGCCGTCCCGCAGCACCACGGCGGCCAGCGGGCGCTCGCCCCACTTGTCGTCCGGTACGGCCACCACCGCCGCCTCCGCGACCTCCGGGTGGGCCATCAGGTGGTTCTCCAGCTCGACCGAGGAGATCCACTCGCCGCCGGACTTGATGACGTCCTTGGCGCGGTCGGTCAGGGTCAGGTAGCCGTCCGGCGTGATCGTGCCGACGTCGCCGGTACGCAGCCAGCCGTCGGGGCTGAACTTGTCCTCCGGGCGCAGGTCGGCGCCGTCCGCGCCCCCGTAGTACGCGCCCGCGATCCACGGCCCCCGTACCTCCAGCTCGCCCGCCGCCTCCCCGTCCCACGGCAGGTGCTCGCCGTCGGGGCCGACCAGCCGGGCCTCCACGGAGGCGGGGAAGCGGCCCTGCATCGCGCGGTAGGCCCACTCCTGCTCGCCGCTCACACCGGCCGGCGGGTGCGAGACCGAGCCCAGCGGGGAGGTCTCGGTCATGCCCCACGCGTGGACGACGCGCAGCCCGTGCCGCTCCTCGAAGGCGCGCATCAGGGCCGGGGGACACGCGGAGCCGCCGATGACGACGTTGCGCAGCGAGGTGACGTCCCGCTTGGTGGCGTCCAGCTCGCCGAGCAGGCCCTGCCAGATGGTGGGCACGGCGGCCGCGACGGTCGGCCGTACCGTCTCGATCATCTCGGCGATCGGCCCCGGCTGGAGGAAGCGGTCCGGCATCAGCAGGGAGGAGCCCGCCATGAAGGCGGCGTGCGGCAGGCCCCAGGCGTTCACATGGAACATGGGCACTACAGGCATCGCGGTGTCCTGGCCGCCCAGCGCGAACGCCTCGGCGTTGTTGACCTGCATGGAGTGCAGGTAGAGGGAGCGGTGGCTGTAGGCCACGCCCTTCGGATCGCCGGTGGTGCCGGAGGTGTAGCAGAGCGCGGCGGCCTCGCGTTCGTCGATCTCCGGCCAGTCGTAGCGCTGCGGACGGCCGGCGATCAGGTCCTCGTACTCATGGACGCGGGGCCGGACCCCTTCCAGTACGGAACGGTCGCCGGCGCCCGACACGACCACGTGCTCGACCCTCGGCAGGTGCGGCAGCAACGGGGCCAGCAGCGGCAGCAGCGAGCCGTTGACCAGCACGACCCGGTCCGCGGCGTGGTTGACGATCCACACCAGCTGTTCGACGGGCAGGCGCAGGTTGAGGGTGTGGAGCACGGCGCCCATGGAGGGGATGGCGAGGTACGCCTCCAAGTGCTCGGCGTTGTTCCACATCAGGGTGGCGACGCGTTCGTCGCCGTCGACGCCCAGTTCGTCGCGGAGCGCGTGGGCAAGCTGGGCGGCACGGGTGCCGACCTCCGCGTAACTGCGGCGGTGCGGTTCGCCGTCACCGGTCCAGGTGATCACCTCGGCCCTTCCGTGGATCGTCGCGCCATGCGTCAGGATCCGCGAAACGGTCAGGGGTACGTCTTGCATCGTGCTCTGCACCGGGAGCCTCCCCATAGGGTGCGCCTGTTACGCGCGGGTAAGTTCCTGGCGATTGTGCTGGTGTTCCTCGCGGTATGTCACTACCCGGCGAGTGCGTAATCAGCCGTTGTCCCGGTGCCCGGCGGGCTCGGCACACCGCCGGTGAGCGGCACGGCGGCACACCGGCTGCCGCGTGCGGCGGGCCGCGATCAGGCCATCTTCGCCATGTCCGGGGCGGCCGCCGCCGGTTCTCCCGGACCCGAGCCAGAAGAGCCCCCCGCCCTGGTCCCAGCTCCGGTACCAGGCCTGGCTCCAGCCCCGGTACCAGCCCTGGCTCCAGCCCTGGCGTTCCTGTCCCCTATCACGCGGTATGTGACCCGTGCACCGAGAAATCAGGAGTCTCGGGCGCTACGGTCATGGCAGCCTGGGGGTATGGGGACGATGGTGGGAACGGTGACCACGCTGTGGCGTTATCCGGTGAAATCACTGCTGGGTGAGGAGGTGCCGGACGCCTCGGCGGACGCCCGCGGGCTGGCCGGGGACCGCGGGTTCGCCCTGGTGCACACGACATCCGGCCGGGTCGCCAGCGCCAAGAATCCACGGCTGTGGCGCGACTTGCTGAAGTTGCGGGCAGAGATCATCGACGACGCCGTACGGATCACGCTCCCCTCCGGCCGCACCGTACGGTCCACCGACGCACACGTGGACAGGACGCTCTCGGCGCACCTCGGGCAGCCCGTCACACTGACCGGCACGCCGCCCGAGAAGGCCACGCTGGAGCGCTCCCGGCCCGAGGAGGTCCTGGCGGCCGGGGCGGCGGCCGAGGTGGCGCACGAGACCCTGGAGATCGCCGCGCAGGCCCCGCCCGGCACCTTCTTCGACTTCGCGCCGCTGCACCTGATCACCCGCGCCACCCTCGACCGGATCACCGAACTCGGCCCCCGGCCCACCACCGTCGAGGCCGAGCGCTACCGCCCCAACATCGTCATCCGCACCGAGGCCGCCGGCTTCGTCGAGAACGACTGGCCCGGCCGCGAACTGCGCATCGGCGCCGAACTCACCCTCCGGATCGTGGCCCGCACCCCACGCTGCGCCGTACCGACACTGGAACACGGCAGACTGCCGCGCGACCCGGACGCCCTGCGGGTACCGGCGCGGCACAACCGGGTGGTGCCGATGGAAGGCATGGGGCCGGAGCCGTGCGCGGGCGTGTACGCGCAGGTCGTACGGCCGGGGCGGATTCGGCAGGGGGACGCGGTGCGGGTGGTGTGACGGGCTACGCCGCGACGGACAGTTCCGGGTCCTCACGGAGCTTGGCCAGGGCCCGGGAGACCGCGCTCTTGACCGTACCGACGGAGACCCCGAGCACCTCCGCCGTCTGCGCCTCACTGAGGTCCTCGTAATAGCGGAGCACGACCATGGCCCGCTGCCGCGCCGGCAGCCGCAGCACCGCCCGCCACATCGCGTCCCGCAGCACCTGGGCCTCGGCCGGGTCGGGCGCCGGCACCGGGTCGGGCTCGGGTATCTCCTCGCAGGCGAACTCGTCGACCTTGCGCTTGCGCCACTGCGAGGTGCGGGTGTTCAGCAGGGCGCGGCGCACGTAACCGTCGAGCGCCCGGTGGTCCTCGATCCGCTCCCACGCCACGAATGTCTTGGTCAGCGCGGTCTGCAGCAGGTCCTCGGCGTCGCTCGGGTTCGCGGTGAGCGAGCGGGCGGTCCGCAGCAGCACCGGCCCGCGGGCCCGTACGTACGACGTGAACGACGGGAACACAGCGGCGCGGGAGGCGCTGGTGCACACTGGCGTGGTCATGGTCCAACGCTAGAAGCGCGAGGGGCCGTGACGGATCGCCCCCAGGTGCCGAAGGGCCCTCCCTCTCAAGTTGTACGGGTGGGGTTGCCCCCACCTCCTAAAGGCGGACAGCCACTCGTCCCCCGTCAGGGTCGCTGTCCCACTTTCGTCAGATGCCCGGCCGGTCCCGGACACGTCCCGGGCAGGCCTCGGGCAGGTCCCGGACACGTCCCGGGCAGGTCCCGGACCGACTTTCGTCAGGGGCCCCGGGCGGGTGCCGGGGCCCCGTCGCTGGGCGGCATGGCCGCTCAGCCGATCTAGTTGATCACGGCGACCGGTGCGTCCACCTGGTTGCGGTCGATGACCATCCTGCGGCCGCCGTGCGTCTCGGCGACGTTGCCCGCGTACTGGTGGATCCGCCGGTGCGGGCGCCACGCCTTGCCGGACAGTTCGGGCTCGCCGTACAGGTTCGGCCTGGTGTGCCAGCGCGCGAACCACATCACCGTCGGCAGGTCCCGCGTCCCGGCCTGCCGCGCCCGCTCCATGTGCCGTACGCCGGAGTCGGCGCTGCTGTAGAAGCCCGGCACGTAGCCCTGGCGGGCGGTCTCCCGGTTCCAGGCCCGGATGTAGGCCAGTGTCGTACGGGTGCAGGCCGCGTCGCGCAGGCTGTACGCCTCCATGTCCAGGTACAGCGCGCTGTCCGGGGCGATGCCCAGCGCCTTGGCGCGGCGTACCGCGTCCTGCGCCTCGCCCGTGCCGGTCTCCGCCGGGCGGCTGCCGATGGTCACCTTGCGCTTGTGCTTGTTGACGACGCAGGGCGCCTGCGAGCCGACGTACAGCGGCAGCAGCCGCCATCCCGCGTCGTGGGCCGCGCGTACCCAGTCGCGGGTGAGGTTGGGCTGGTTGGGGCAGGCCCGGCCGCGTCCGCCGAAGTAGATGCCGACGCCCCGGTATTTGGAGCCCTTCCAGGCCTGGAGCGTGCTCTGCGAAGGCGTCTTGCAGGTGTCGAACGCCCAGCCCTGGAACACGTTCGGGCCGCGTGGACCGGCCCGGTCGGGCTCCGCGCCGGCGGCCGGGGCGAGGAGTGTGGCCAGCAGACCGAGCAGGCCGGTGAGGCCGGTCAGGGCGGTGAGCAGGACGGTGGGGCGCTGGGCGCTCCGTCGGATGATCCTCTTTGTCGATCCCATACCCGGAGTCAAAGTGCGGTCCAGGGGCGCCGCGCGCCGGACACGCCACTGGCCGCGTGCATTCAATCTTCCGGGTGCTTTTTTCGGGGTGGTGTTCGAAGGGCTGTGGGAGGGGGAGGGGGAGGGGGAGGGAGCGATGTGGGGGGCGGTGTGGGGGGCGATGTGGGGGGCGATGTGGGGGGGCAGGTCCCGGTGAGCAGGGGGGGAAGGGGGCGGGCTGGGCTCAGTGGTCGGATCCGAGCAGCAGGCCGGAGGTCGGTACGCCCGTACCGGCGGTGACCAGTACGCGCGCGGCGCCAGGCACCTGATTGACCGAGGTGCCGCGGAGCTGCCGTACCGCCTCCGCGATCCCGTTCATGCCGTGCAGGTACGCCTCACCCAGCTGCCCGCCGTGCGTGTTGAGCGGCAGGCCGCCCTCGGCGACGAAGTCCGCCGCCTCGCCCGGCGCGCAGAAACCGAACTCCCCCAGCTGCATCAGCACGAACGGCGTGAAGTGGTCGTACAGGATGCCGACGTCGATGTCCGCCGGGCGCAGTCCGCTGGTCCGCCAGAGCTGCCGCGCCACGACCGCCGACTCCGGCAGGCCGGTCAGGCCGTCCCGGTAGTAGCTGGTCATCTGCTCCTGGGCGCGGCCCGCGCCCTGTGCCGCGGCCCGGATCACAGCGGGCGGCCGCCGCAGGCCGCGGGCCCGTTCGAGCGAGGTGACGACGAGGGCCTGGCCGCCGTCGGTCTCCTGGCAGCAGTCGAGCAGCCGCAGCGGTTCGACGATCCAGCGGGACGCGGCGTGGTCGGCGAGGGTGATCGGCCTGCCGTAGAAGTACGCGGCGGGGTTACGCGCGGCATGCCGCCGTCCGACGACCGCGACCTGCCCGAACGCCTCCGGGGTGAGCCCGTACGCGTACAGGTACCGCTGGGCCGCCATGGCCACCCAGGAGGCGGGCGTCAGCAGCCCGGCGGGCAGGTTCCAGCCGAGCGCCGCGCCCTCGGCGGACGGTTCGCGCCGCTGCACGCCGGCGCCGAAGCGGCGGCCCGAACGCTCGTTGAACGCCCGGTAGCAGACGACGACCTCGGCGATCCCGGCGGCGACCGCGAGGGCCGCCTGCTGGACGGTCGCGCAGGCCGCGCCGCCGCCGTAGTGGATGCGGGAGAAGAAGGACAGCTCACCGATCCCGGCCGCCTGGGCGACGGTGATCTCGGGACTGGTGTCCATCGTGAAGGTGACCATGCCGTCGACGTCCCCTGGGCCGAGCCCGGCGTCGTCCAGGGCGGCCCGTACGGCCTCGACGGCCAGCTTCAGCTCGCTGCGGCCGGAGTCCTTGGAGAACTCGGTGGCGCCGATCCCGGCGATGGCGGCCCGGCCGCCGAGAGTGTCCGCGCGGCGGAGGCTCATGGCGTGGCCCCCGGGTCCGTACCGGGCACCAGGACGGTCACCGTGCCGGTGACGTGGTGGCCGAGGCGATTGGTGCCCACGATGCGTACGACAGCCGTGTCACCCTCCTGGGTGCGGACCGTGCCGCGTAACTCCATGACGTCCCCCGGGTAGTTCGGCGCGCCGAGCCGGATGGCGACCTTGCGGAGCACGGCGCGGGGGCCGAAGCAGTCGGTGATGTAGCGGCCCACGAGACCGTTCGTGGTCAGGATGTTCATGAAGATGTCGGGGGAGCCCTTGGCCCTGGCCGCCTCGGCGTCGTGGTGCACGTCCTGGTAGTCCCGGGAGGCGATCGCGCCGGCGACGATGAGGGTGCGGGTGATGGGGGTGGTGAGTGGGGGGAGGGGGGTGTCTGTTTGGGGAGGTGGGGGGTGAGGGGCGGTGTGGTTGGTGTCGTCGTCTGCGTCGTTGGCGTCGTTGGCGTCGTTGGCGTCGTCATCGTTGGCGACCTGGCCGGCACCGTGTTGGTGGCCGCCATGATTGCCGTCGCCGCTGAAGACGGGCAGCACCAGCCCCTCCTCCACCGTCCGGAACTCCAGCCGTACGGGCATCCCGACGCGCACCTCATCCGGCGGCACTCCGACCACTTCGGCCACCACCCGTACCCCCTCGGCGAGTTCGACGAGCCCGACCGCGTACGGCGGGTCGAAGGCCGGGAAGGGCGGGTGGTGCAGCACGACGTACGAGAAGACCGTGCCGGAACCGGCGGCCTCCACGGTGTCCCAGCCCGTGCCGCCGCAGCGGTTGCACCCCGGTAGCCAGGGGAAACGGAGCGTCGCGCAGTCGGTGCAGCGCTGGATGAGCAGCTGGTGGCGGGCAACTCCGTCCCAGAAACCGGCGTTGTCACGGTTGATCACGGGGCGGGGACGGCGAGGCCGGTCACGGGGCGCGGGCGGGGCCGGAGGGCCTTCTCCGTGCCGGGTGCGGGCGGCGGGGGCGTACTTGAGGATGCGGAAGCGGTGCAGCCCGGCCGGTTCACCGTTCGCCCGTACGTCCATGCGCGTCGTGACGAAGTACCCGGTGCCCAGCTTCGTGGCCTTGCGCGGGGAGACCGACTCGATGACGGAGTCGAAGGTGACGCGGTCGCCGGGGCGGAGCGGGCGCAGGTACTCCTGCTCGCAGTCGGTCGCGACGACGGAGGTGCAGCCGGACTCGTCCAGCAGGGCGAAGAGCGCCTCGTGCGCCGTCGAACGGCCCGGGTGCCCGGAGAGACCGCCCATGGTCCACGCCTGCAGCATGGTGGGCGGGGCGATGGCGTCGGGGCCCTGGTACGCGGGGTTGGTGTCGCCCATGGCCTCGCACCAGTGCCGGATCATCGGTGCGTTCACGGGGTCCTTGCCCTCGCCGGCGGTGACGGCGGCCTGGCCTTCGAGGGCCTTCAGCCGTACGTACAGATCGTCGTCGGCGGCGGGTGCGGGCATGCGTGAGGTCCCGTCCACGGCCACGTTCCCGGTCAGGTTCTCGGCCACGTCCTCAGCCACGTTGTCGGCCCCCACTCCGGCTGCCGGCTTGTACAAGAAGGCACGAAGAGCTTCTGACTGTCCGTCAGGAAGCTCACCCAGTCAAGAGGCGGCTAAAGCCTCCCGACATCCGGCATCCGCCCCGCCCCCATCCCCGTCCCCACCCCCATCCCCAGCTCGCCCCGTTACAGCCTTTCCCGGCCGATCTCTCCGTCCCCCCTTCCCTGAATCGAACGCACATACGAAAATAGATCTATGGCCTCTCCCCACATCACCGCCACCGGAAGCCATCCCACCCAGCTCGCCGAGCAACCCGCCGGACAGCCCGTCGAACACCCCGCCGGAAGGCCCGCCGAACAACCCGCCCGGCGCAGCCCCAACAGTCCCCGCACCACCCACCGCAGCGACGACCACGCCACAGCCCTGACCCACGCCCTCGTCGCCGCCGGCCGCGGCTACTCCGTCATCCCGCTCACCCGCGCCAAACTCCCCGCCGTACGCTCCCCCCACCACGCCGACCGGTCCCCGCACCCCTGCCGCGGCGCCTGCGGCCGTCCCGGGCACGGCATACACGACGCGACCTCGGACCCGCTCGCCGTACGCCGCCTCTTCGCGGCCGCGCCCTGGGCCACCGCGTACGGCATCGCCTGCGGCGTCCCCCCGCACCACCTCATCGGCATCGACCTGGACACCAAGCACGGCGCGGACGGCCTCACCGCCCTACGGCTGCTCGCCGCGGAGCACCACTTCACCCTCCCGCCCACCGTCACGGTCCACACCCCGAGCGGCGGCCGCCACCTCTACTTCTCCGGCCCGCCCGCACCGCCCGTACCGAATTCCGCGGGCCGGCTCGCCCCGGGCATCGACATCCGCGGGACCGGCGGCTACCTGGTCGGCCCCGGCTCCCGTACCTCCCGCGGCACGTATCACCTCGCCCCCGGCACCCCGCGGACCCCCGCACCCGCCCCGGCCGCGCTCATCGACCTCCTCCCGCCCCAAACGCCGCCCCACCCACACCCCCACTCCCTCCACCACCCGTCAGCCCAGCCGTCCCCTCCGCCACACCCCCACCCGGCTCCCGCGCTGCTCCGCTTCGTCCGCACCTCCCCGGACGGCCAGCGCAACGCCCGCCTCTTCTGGGCCGCCTGCCGCGCCTACGAGTCGGGCCTGGGCCAGGAGATGGCCACCGCCCTGACCACCGCCGCCCTCCACACCGGCCTCACCGAACGCGAAGCCCGCGCCACCATCGCCTCGGCCGCCCGCCACTGAACCGCTACGCCCCGCCCGCCCCTGCCCCTACGGGTGAGCTCTGGCAGCACACCGCCACCAGAGCTCCCCCACGCCCCCACAGTCACAGGAGTCTCCGCTCAACCGACCCTCGTCAACCGGGCCCCGAACGACGGCCCCGCCATGTCCTTCTGCAACGCGACCGGGACCGTCGCCCGGCCCGCACCGCTGTCCGCACCGCTCCCCACACTCAGCCGGCCGACGACGGTACCGGCCTTCCCCTCGTGCGGTACGGCCGAGCGGTCGCCCGCGTCGACCGAGAACTCCGCCTTCATCCCGGGCCACCCGACAGCCGTCAGGCTCTCGGTGGCGACCACGGGCGTCCGCCCGCCGAGACCGTCGTCGACATGACCGACCACATCGCCCTTCTTGACCACGGTGGCCGACGTCAGGGCGTCCTGCACCGCCCGGATCATGGTGTAGCTCCGGTCGAGTACGAGGTCGAGACTGTTCTGGGCGTTGGGGTCCAGCCCCTTGAAGTGCTGGTCCATCGTCACGCCGACAACGGTCCGCGGCTTCCCGTCGACCGTCCGCCGCGCCGCCCACATCAGGGCGCCACCGGCCGGGCTGCTCGACCCCGTCTTGACGCCCAGCACTCCGGTTCCCTTGACCAGCAACGGGCTGTTGTTGTTCTCCAGCCGCTCACGCAGGCCGGGGACCTCCGCGTTGGGCATCGCGACGATCTTGCGGATGACCTCGTTCCGCATGACGGCCTCGGCCAGCTTCAGCTGATCGGCCGCCGTGCTCTTCGTGCTCTCCGCGAACCCGCTGGGGTCGGTGTACGTGGTGTTCGTCATCCCCAGGGCCTTGGCCTCGGCGTTCATCTTGGCGACGAAGGCGGCCTCGGACCCCGCGTCCCAACGTGCCACCAGCCGCGCGATGTTGTTGCCGGACGGTATGAGCACCATCTGCAACATCTGGAACTCGCTGAACGTCTGTCCCTTACGGACATCGACCCGCGACTGATCCTTGGCCGCCGCCTCCTTGGCGGCCTGCGTGTCCACCGCGATCTTCGGCCCTTGCTCACCGGCCTTCAACGGGCGGTCCTTCAGGACGACGTACGCCGTCATCACCTTCGCCACACTCGCCGTCGGCACGGGCTTCTGCTCCCCGTACACCCCCACGTCACCCACACCGACGACCCGTACGGCCGCCTGCCCCTCCCCCGGCCACGGCACCTGGAACCTGCCGCCCGCGAAGCTGTACGACGCCTTTTCCCCCAGCGCGAGCGTCGGATCGGGCAACGGCCGCACCTGCTGAACGACGACCACCACGATCAACAGCAGCACCACCAACGGTGCCCAGATCTTGACCCGCCGGCCCACCGTCCGCAGCGGCGTCTCAGGCGGCGGCGGAGTATTCGTCAACTCCGCCAACAACTCCAACGGCGGCACCGGCGGAACCGGCGGCAACGGCTGCTGCTTGGTCCGCTCAGACGCGGGCAGGGGAACGGCGGAGCCGGGCGCCGGGGTGGGCTTGGAGGCGGGGGCAGAGGCCGGAACAGGAGCAGGAGCAGGGCCGGAATCGGAAACAGCCTTCGTGGGAGCAACAGCGGCAACGACCAGCTCAGCCGTGCCAGCACCCGCACCCCCGGCAGGCCTCACCCCAACAGCCGCCTCCTCCACCTCGGCCTTCGTCTCAGCCTTCGCCTCGACCTCCGCCTCGACCTCCGCCTCGGTCTTCACCTGAACCGCCGCCTCAGCCTTCCCCTCACCCCCCGCGTCAGCCTTCTCCTCAGTCTCCTCAGCCTTCGCGCCCGAGCCCTCGCTTACAGGCTCATCACCCGGCTTGTCACCCGACGGGCCCTCGGACTCAGCCTCACGCCCAGCGACCGCCTCCGCCCCGTTTAACCCTGCCGGCCCCGCGCTCACCGCCCGCGTACCGCGCTCCCCCGGTGGCGCCCCCTCCGACTCCTCGTCCCGCTTCTTCGACGTGTCAGGGGTCGCGCCCGCCACCGGTGTCTCCTCGTCTCGATACAGCTCCGTAGATCAAGAGGGGAACGACATTCCACCGGTTCCCGACGAACCCGACCAGCCGTACGAAGGACGCCGTCCGCACCACAACGCACCGCGCCCCCGACCGGAATTCCTGGTCGGGGGCGCTTCGCTCACACTGGGAGCTGCGGAGGCTGTGGGATTTGAACCCACGGTGAGGGGTTACCTCACGACAGTTTTCAAGACTGTTCCCTTAGGCCGCTCGGGCAAGCCTCCCCGCGCACCGCGTGGACGGTGGCGCGGGGATCAGACTAGCGCGTCACTTGTCGCCTGTGCGTTGGCCCAGGGTCACCTGGGCGGTCTGCTCCTTGCCGCCGCGCTTGAAGGTGAGGGTGACCTTGTCGCCCGGCTTGTGCTGGTAGATGGTGCTGATCAGGGTCGGGCCGCTGTCGATGATGGTGTTGTCGAGCTTGGTGATCGTGTCGCCGGGCTTCAGGCCGGCCTTGTCGGCGGGGCCGTTCGGGACGATCGCGGCGGAGCCGTCGGCGCCGCCGTTCTGAGGAATGGTCGCGCCGTCGCCGGTGTCGCGCATCAGGACCTGGGCGCCGATCTGCGGGTAGACCGGCTGGCCCTTCTTGATCAGGTCGCCCGCGACCCGCTTGGCCTGGTCGATCGGGATGGCGAAGCCGAGGCCGATGCTGCCGGACTGGCTCTCGCCGCCGAATCCGCCGCCGCCGTTGCCCGCGGACTGGATGGCCGAGTTGATCCCGATGACGCTGCCGGTGGCGTCCATCAGGGGGCCGCCGGAGTTGCCCGGGTTGATCGAGGCGTCCGTCTGGAGGGCGCTCATGTACGAGGGGGTGGCGCCGCCGCCGTCGCTGGAGGCCACCGGGCGGTTCTTGGCACTGATGATGCCGGTGGTGACCGTGCCGGAGAGGCCGAAGGGCGCGCCGATGGCGATGGTCGCGTCGCCCACCTGGACGTTGGCGGACTTGCCGAGCGGGAGGGGGACGAGGTTGGCGTCCGAGGGGTTCTTGAGCTTGATGACGGCGACGTCGTAGCCCTGGGCCCGGCCGATGACCTCGGCGTCGTACTTCTTGCCGTTGGAGAACGTGGCGGTCAGCCGGCCGCCCTGGGCCGCGCTGGCGACGACGTGGTTGTTGGTGAGGATGTGGCCCTGCTTGTCGTAGACGAAGCCGGTGCCGGTGCCACCCTCGCCGGACGCGCCCTGCGCCTCGATCGTCACCACGCTGGGCAGCGCCTTCTGCGCTATCCCGGAGACGGAGGTGGGCTTGCGGTTGAGCGCCTCGGGGTCGCCGGAGGCGGAGACGGTCGTCGAGTTCGCGTCACTGCGGTTGGCGGCCCAGAAGCCGATGCCGCCGCCGATGCCGCCGGCCACCAGCGCGGCGACGAGTACGGCGGCGATCAGGCCGCCGTTGCGGCGCTTCTTGGGCGCGGGCGCACCCGGGGCGCCCCACACGCCGTCCGGGCCGCCCGCGCCGCCGCCTCCGTAACCGGGCGGGGGGCCACCCCAGCCGCCCGCGGAGGCGTCGTGAGCCGCCGTCCCGTACGGAGGCGGCGTGGTGTGGTGGGAGGGGGCGGTGGGAGAGGCGGTGGGAGGGGTGCCTTCGCCGTGGGGGTGGGAGTGGCCGGCCGTCGGTGCGAACTCCGGCGGCGGGGGTGCGGACGGCGGCGTCGAGGCGGGCGCGGGCACCGGGGCGGAAGCGGGCGCGGGGGCGGCTCTCGGGGTGTCCTGCGCGTCGCGCGCGCCCGGCGCGGCCGATGTGTCACGCGCCCCCGCTGCCTCCGCGGCGCCCTTCGCCTCCGGCGTGCCCGCCGCGTCCCGCGCACCCGCGCCGTCCGAAGGACGCGCACCGGACTCGGGTGCGCTGTCCGACGCCTGGGGCGCCGACGGCGGCTGGGCCTCCGGCGGGACGGCGGCGCCCTCGTTCTCGGTGCTCACGGCTCTCTCCTCAGCTTCACGACGGTGCCGGGCCACAGCCCGGCCTCTCCTTCAGGATGCGGTCCGGTGTCCAGGATGCGGCGTAGGACCCTGGCGTACGGGCGACGGGCAGGCGGTACCGGCGACTGTCACAGGCGCAAGCCTTTCCCACCACGCGTCAGGGCGCCGTAAGCCAAGGCTGTGACTGTCCCCCCATCCTTTATGCCGGACAAAAGCGGCGCATCTGATGTTATGCGGATCAGGTAGTGCACACGGCGACCCTCCCGCGAGCGATGGCACGATAACCCGGTGACCACCGCGTACCCGCTCGGGGACCGCGCCCCGGGCGCTTCCCCCATTTCCGTCGTAGCCCATCGTGGCGCGTCCGAGGACGCGCCGGAACACACCCTGGCCGCCTATCGCCGGGCGATCGAGGACGGCGCCGACGCGCTGGAGTGCGACGTACGGCTCACCGCCGACGGCCACCTCGTCTGTGTGCACGACCGCCGGGTCAACCGCACCTCCAACGGGCGCGGCGCGGTCTCCGCCCTGGAACTGGCCGACCTGGCCGCGCTGGACTTCGGCTCCTGGAAGGAGGACGAGGACGCCACCTGGGAGGCACCGGACCGCCAGCACGAGGACCCGGAACGCACGTCCGTCCTGACCCTGGAGCGACTTCTCGAACTCGCGTCCGATGCCGGGCGCCGTGTCGAGCTGGCCATCGAGACCAAGCACCCCACCCGCTGGGCCGGCCAGGTGGAGGAGCGACTGGTCGCCCTACTGGAGACATTCGGCCATACCCGCGCTTCGGCCGAGGGGCCGCCGCCCGTCCGCGTCATGAGTTTCTCGGCCCGGTCGCTGCACCGGGTACGGGCCGCGGCCCCCGACATCCCTGGTGTCTACCTCATGCAGTTCCTGACACCGCGCCACCGCGACGGCCGGCTGCCGCCCGGTGTGGGCATCGCCGGACCGGGCGTCCGGATCTTGCGCGCGCATCCCGAGTACGTCTCCAGAGCACACCGTGCGGGCCATCAGGTGCATGTCTGGACCGTGAACGATGAGGCGGACGTCGAGCTGTGTGAACGCCTGGGAGTGGACGCAATCATCACCAACCGCCCCAAACAGGTACGAGCCCAACTCGGGCTGGGGTAGCGGCCGTCACAGGGAGTGCACCGGCGCATTCGACCCGTATTCGATCGTTACGAGTGCGTCACCGCACCGGGATTGGCCGGTTTCCGGTCCAGGCCATTGGGGCATCCATCCCGTGGCGTGGGGCGAAGGAGGTCTCGGGGGTGGCGTTGATGGTGGCACAAGAGGTGCCGACGGCGTCGGTCATGGCCGTACCCCATGGTCCGTCGGGGGTCGGCTCGGCCAGGCGGCGCATGCGGGCCGAACTGCTGGCAAGCGGCGTTCAGGACACGGTCGTCGATGACGCGGTACTCATTCTTTCCGAACTGCTGAGCAATTCATGCCGGCACGCACGTCCGATATGCGTGCTGGAGGCGCCGGGTTCCGTACGGGGCACCGCCGGTGAGGGGGCACCGGCCGCGAAACCGGACGCGATACGCGCCGCGTGGCGCATCGACGGGCACGGCCAGTTGACCATCTCGGTCACCGACGGCGGCGGCCCGACCCGGCCACAACCGGCCACTCCGTCGGTCACCGCCAAGGGGGGCCGCGGACTGGCGATCATCCGGTCCCTCGCCAAGGAGTGGGGCGTCGAGGACACGGAGGGCGAGGTCACGGTCTGGGCCCTGCTGGCTCTGCACGGTCTTCGCAGCACGTTCGCTACGCGCGTGGACCTCCCGGTGGAGCTGGCCGCCGACTTCTCCGGCGCGGCGCACGGCCCGCTCACGGGGCGGTCGAACGGCGTCGCACCGGGGCACGCCTCCAGCCTGCCGAGGGCCGAACGGGGGCCGGCTTCGGTGCCGGCTCCGGTCCCGGCCCCGACTTCAGCCTCGGCTCCGGCTCCGGCTTCCGTTTCGGGACGGGCCGGCGAGCCGGTCTCCGGGCGGGAGACGGCGGGCCGGCCGGAGCTGTCGTTGGTGGAGTTCGACCGGTCGGTCGGCTGAGGCGGAGTGGGGCCGAGGGCGGGGTGTGACCGGCCCGGGAACCGGCTGGCCCGGGAACCGGCTGCCCCGGGAACCGGCTGACCCGGGAGGACGATACGGCCGCGAAGACCGCGTCGCCGCCCTCGGTCCTGGGCGGTGGACCACGGCCTGAAGCCCCGCCCCGGAGGAGCCGGCCGACGCCCACCGTCGCGGCCCCGCTTCCGCCGCGCTTCCGCCGCGCTTCCGCCGCACCTCCCTCCCGCTTCCGCCCCGTCTCCCTCCCGCCTCCGCCCCGCCTACGCGCCCCGCAGTCGCCCGTACGCGTGCGAGCCGTACCCCCGCTGTCCGGGGCGCCCGCACGGCCATACGGCGGCGAGCGGTCGTGCGGGGCCAATTCCGTCGGCCCGCGCGGTCGCGGACGGTGAACGGCCGCGTGGGGGCGACGGCGGGCCGGGCCGCAGCGCGCGGCACAGGGCAGGTCGCAGTCGTCTAGGCTCGCGCCGGAACGCGTCCGTACGCCCAGGATCGACCAGGAGAAAGCCTCGCCATGGCCAAGAAACGCCGTCCCCAGACCAAGGCCGCAGCACCGCAGATCAAGGACGGCGAGATTCCCGTCGTCGGGGCGCGCGAGCCCTGTCCCTGTGGTTCGGGCCGCCGCTACAAGGCGTGTCACGGCCGGAGCGCGGTGCAGGCCGCCACCGAGCTGGTGCAGCGCCCCTTCGAGGGCCTCCAGGGCGAGTGCGACTGGGTGGCGCTGCGTGAGCTGGTGCCCGCCGCCACCGTCGAGTTGACGCTGAAGGACGGGCTGCCCGAGGGCGTGCCGTCGGTGACGCTGGCGACCGTCCTGCCGATGGCCTGGCCCGCGCTGCGCCGCGACAACGGCGCCGTCCTGCTGGGCCTGCAGAACGACACCGCTTCGGGTGACCTCAGCCGCGACCTCGCCGACACGCTGCGCCGCGCGCTGGCCGCCGAGCCGGGCACGCCGGTCGCCGCCGAGCGCGCCGCCGTGGACGGCCCGCGCCTTCAGGACCTGCTGGATCCGGCCGCGCCGTTCGAGCCGCAGGTGCACAGCGGCTTCGAGTTCTGGGTGGAGGACGCCGAGAACGCGACGGGTGAGGTCGCCGCCTCCCTGGAGCGGGCGAACGCCGCCGCCATCCCGACCGCGCGGCTGGACGGCCTGGAGGGCGCCTACTGGTGCGAGACGCCCGAGAAGAACCACCTGCGCTGGGTGATGGCCCACCCGGAGGAGAAGCTGCTGGACGCGCTGGCCCGGCTGCACGCGGCCGGTACGTCCTCCCTCGGTGAAGGCACCCGTCTGGTCGGCTCGTTCCGTGCGCACGGTCTGGTCGTGCCGGTCTGGGACCTGCCCTCCGGGATGAGCGCCGACGACGTGGCCAAGCCGGCCGCCGCCTTCGCGGAGCGGCTCGGTACCGCGCTCGCCGCGGACACCCCGCTGTCGCCGGAGGAGCGCCGGGCCCGCGGCGGCCTCACCAACCGTCAGGTGACGCTGAGCTGACCGTGACCCGCGGGGCGCGGAACGGCCCGCCGGGCGTGACTCCGGTCACAAGTCACGGTGCCGACCGGTAAATACGCGTCCGGAATTCCACGATCGAATTTGCGAACCGCGGATCTCTTGTTACCGTTCTAGGAGCCCGGTCGCTGGTGCATCCCCCGTCGCCAGCGACCGGGCGCTTCCATGCCCGCGTCCGTACGGCCGGGCGGACGGCCCCGGCGCCGCGTGAACGTCACGAGACCGCAGCCGGAACAGCGCACGAGAACGCCGCGAGGACACCGTCCCGGCGCGACCGGCCCGCCGCAGCCCCTGAGAGCCCGCCTCCCGCCGTTCCCGGCCCGCCGCACACATTCCCGTCGGCCCGCCTGCCGCGACGGCTCCCACGCCCCCGTACGGGCTCCGCCGGCCGCCTCAGCGACCCGTCACCGCGCGGGGCCCGCGGCGCGTGACCGCCCCTCCCACACCGTCATTGGTCCGAACCATCCTCCCCCGGTGCGGGGTTGCTGCCGGAGCGCAGCAGTTTGCGCTCACCCCGCGCGTCGGCGACCTCCGCCACCGCGACGTACGACGCCGGGCCGCCGCCGACCACCGCCTCGCGCGGGGTTTCGCAGGTCCCGGGCTCGTCGCCGGCCGGCAGGTCACAGTGCGCCTGCACGGTCCGGCCGTCCGGCCGCATCAGGGTCAGGACGGCGTGCAGGGGCTTGCCGGAGGCGTTGCGGTAGTACGTACGCCCCCAGGACCGGCCGCCCTCGAAGAGAACGCATGTCTGGGCTTCCACCCCTTCGGGTGATGCGAGTTCGGGCCCGCAGCGGGCGGCACGGCGGCTGTCGGCACCGCGGCTGTCCGTACGGCTGTCGGTACGGCTACCAGGAGGGCCGTCGATGCGGCTGCCGGTACGGCCGTCCGTGCGGTTGCGGGTGCGGCCATCCGTGCGGTTGCCGGAGCGGCCGTCCGTACGGCCGTCGGTACGCGCTCCCGTATGTGGGTCCGTATGTGGGCCCGTACGCGCATCCGCACGCGCCGCACCCGTGGACCAACCCGTCTGCGCGCCCCCGTACGACCCCGGCCCCGCATACGCCCCCGACCCGGCGGACGCCCCCGTACCGACCGGAACATCACCCTCCGGATGTGGAGCACTCGCGGAGCCATCGGCCGCCGACCGATCGGATTCGGCCGGACCGGCGGTCGCGGCGGCCAGCGGCAGCGCGACGGCGAGCGCGACCGTGCTCGCCAGCGCGATCATGCGGAGATTCGGCGCACGCTCCATGGGACCACCTGGGGTGTCAGAACGACGGAGTTGACCGCCGGATTGACGGTGCGCCGAACATATCTGCCCGGAACGGGCACATTCCGGGCGCGGACCCCCGGACCCCTGCCACCACCGGGCAGCTCACACCCGTACGAGTGAACCGCCCGCGCGTTCTTCGTCCGCGGCGGACGGCGGGCGGGCAGGCCCCGGGCGCTTCAGTAGGCGAGCCGGCTGCCGCCGTCCGGCGCGCTGGTGCTGGCGGTGACCAGGGCGTCCACGATCGTCTCCACCTGCGGCAGCCAGGGCGCGGCCGGACCCGTGCCCGGCGGCCGCTCCCAGCGCACCTTGCCCGCACCGATCTGCGAAGGCGGCAGCACGACGTAACCGCCCTCACCGTGAAAGCGCAACGAACTCGGCACCCACTCCCGGGAGTGCAGCAACTCGCCCAGTTCCGCGAGGGAGTACGGGGCGACCAGCAACGACCAGCGGGTGGGGGTGGCGACGACCGGGCCGGTGCGGACGCCGAAGTGGTCCAGGGCGGCCAGCGCCCGCGCCCCGGCGACGGCCGGCAGGCTCAGCGCGCAGGGCGCCCGGCCGCCGGTGGCCAGCAACAAGGGCGCGGTCGGCCGGTTTGTCCACCACCAACGCACCATGCGGGCGTCGGTGGTGGCGGCGAAGAGGCCGGGGTCGAAGGGGTGCGCGCCGGGCACCACACAGTCCGGGTCCGGGCAACTGCACGGGCGCGTGCCGCGCTCGGCGCGGCCCCACCCGCCGGACGGCTTGCCGCCCGCCGGTTTCCCGCCGGTCCGCAGCCCGACACCCGGGAGTACGGGCCACTGCCACTCGGTGGCGCAGTGGAGCGCCGCACCGAGCAGCGCCGACCTTCCGCCGCGCCGGAGCTGGAGCTTGCGTCGCCTTCCGAGGATCTCGCGCATGAGCGCTCGTTCCTTTCCGTTAACGCCGAGGGCTATGTCCATCGCACTACATGCCGGTTCATGCCGCTGCGTGGCGTTCTTCGGTGGCTCCTGCGAACCCCTGACGCCACGTGGATCTCTGGTCACTGCGTGTACGGAGCAGCGCATCACGCCATACGCCGAGCGTGGAACGTGGCGGAGGGTGGCGCACGCATGGCGCTTGCTGTCCCGTGAAGCAGATCCGCCACTTGGGGGTGCGGTGCGGCGCGGTCGTCGCCGTGTTAGACGCCCGTGCCCGTCGGAGAGTTCCGGCGCGGCCCGACTGACTCCGCGCCTTTCCGAGTACGTACCCGCCATGGTGGTGATGACGCACTGTCGAACGCCGCCAGTCGACCTCAAATTGACGTTCGGGGGGATATTTTCCGGCCAACTTCCTCACCCCGTTGACACCACAAACCCCATGGGGACAATGCTGGACATCGTGTCACCGGGGCGTGTACATGTGGAGGCATTGATAGCGGAGCAGCATGACATGGGGGTTTGCGATGCTATTGAGGAAAATGCGCAGTTCGGCACACTACTCAACAGCACTCAACAAAACGCCGCAGCCCGCCTCAACATGCGGCCTGACCTGGGGATTCACCCGGCGCTACGTAAGCCGTCGGCCATGACCACCCCTCACGTTCCGAAAGTGGCTGGAATCGAACCAGCACTTCCCGCCCCCACTCACACTGCCGAGTCCGCAACCACAGCAGCCCCTGCGGACACCCCGCCCGAGACCCGCCCCACGGCCGTACAGGACCGCCTCGCCGGCTGGGTCTCCGACCTCACGACGCTGCACGACCTCACCGAGCAGCTGGCCCGTACGCGGACCCTCGAAGCCGCCCTCCAGGAACTGCTGCGTGCCGGCGCCTCCCTCGTGGGCGCCCGGCGCGGCCTCGTCGTCCTCGAACCGTCCGACGGGCACGGGCCGGACACCACCATCGGCTTCGGGCTCGGACAGGCGGACATCGGCCACATCGAGACCGTGCCGCGCCGCGCGCTGTCCTTCGGCCGGATCCTCGACGGCTTGCCCGTCGCGGACGTCACGGGCGACACGGATGTCACGGACGGCACAAACGGCACGGGCACCGCGAACGCCGTGGACACCGCGAACGGGCATGAGCGGTGCCGGGCCTGTGCCGGCGGCCCGCCGGCACCCAGCGGGCGCGCCGACGGCTCCGGCTGCGTCGCCTGCGGCCACGGCCACATCGCCCAGCCCGACATCCCCGGAGAGCCCGGTCTCGACCCCCGCCTACGGGAGGTGGCCGCGCGCCTCGGGTACGCGGCCAGTTACGCCGTACCGCTGGAGGCCGGGTCCGTCGGCCGGTTCGGCGCCGCGGTCTGGCTCTACGACGAACCCGCCGAGCCCGCCGAGCGGCAGCGCCATCTCATCGACCGCTACCTCGCGTACGCCACCGAACACCTGGCCCGCCTCCTCGAACTGCACCGCCAGCGGCAGACCGTGGCGACGCTGCGCGAAGAGCTGCTGCCCAGCAGGCTGCCCAGGGTTCCCGGCGTACGGCTCGCGATACGGCACAGCTCCGGGCCGCTCGGCGGCGGCGACTGGTACGACGCGCTCCCGCTGCCGGACGGCGCGCTGGGCCTGGCGGTCGGCTCCGTCACCGGCTCCGGGCCGGGCGCGGTGGCCGCCATGGGGCGGCTGCGTGCCTCGCTTCGCGCGTACGCGGTGATGGAGGGCGAGGACCCGGTCGCGGTCCTCTCCGACCTCGAACTGCTGCTGCGGCTGACCGAACCCGCCCGCAGCGCGACGGCCCTGTTCGCCTTCGCGGAGGCGCCACCGGGGGTGCCGGGGGGTCCGGGGGTGCCGGGCGGCGGCATGGGGCAAGGCGGCGGCATGGGGCCAGGTGCCGGTTCAGGGCCCGGTACGTACGCGGGCGCGTCCGGGCTCCCGGGGAGGACGGCCGCGCGCCGGATCGTGCTCGCCGGGGCGGGGCACTGCCCGCCGCTGATCATCGGTGACCGCCGTACCGAGTACGTGGAGACCTCGCTGTCCGCGCCGCTGGGCATGCTGGCGTGCTGGGAAGCGCCGAGCATGGAGCTGCGGCCGGTGCCAGGAGAAACCCTTCTGCTGTACAGCGACGGGCTGCTGCGCCGCACCGGCGAGCCGATGGACCGCGCTTTCTCCCGGCTGCACGCCGCCGCCGCTGGCGTCCCCCGGGCCGCCCGCCACGACCCGGAGGCGCTGACGGACCACCTGCTGCGCACCCTGCTGCCCGACGGGCTCGACGACCCGGAGTCCCCGGAGGACGTGGTGCTGCTGGCGGCGTACTTCGAGTAGGGGCGGCGGCAGCACGCGTACCCGTCCCCGCGCCCCCACCTCCCCCGCTCCCGCCCCCGCACCCCGCCCTCCGCCCTCCGCCCTCCGCCCGGACTGTCTGATACCTCACCGCTTCGGGCCCCTGGACCCTGTTCCGTCCGCACTTACGATGGAATGCGGTGCAGTCTTACAAGGAGGCATAGTGACCGACGAGCTCACGCCGGAGACCCCGGGCGACGACGAGCAGCCGATCAAGCAGCGCAAGAACGGCCTTTACCCGGGCGTGTCGGACGAGCTTGCGGAGAACATGAAGTCGGGCTGGGCCGACACCGAGCTGCGTGACCTGGAGCCGATCGAGCAGGCCCCGCACGCGGCCCGGCGGCGCGCGGCGCTGTCCCGCCGCTTCCCCGGTGAGCGCCTGGTGATCCCGGCGGGCAACCTGAAGACCCGCTCCAACGACACCGAGTACGACTTCCGCGCCTCGACCGAGTTCGTCTACCTCACGGGCGACCAGACCGACGACAGCGTGCTCGTCCTGGAGCCCCGCGAGAACGGCGAGGGCCACGACGCGACGGTCTACCGGCTGCCCCGCTCCGACCGCGAGAACGGTGAGTTCTGGCTGGACGGCATGGGCGAGCTGTGGGTCGGCCGCCGCAACAGCCTGACCGAGGCCGCGACGCTGCTGGGCGTGGCCTGCGCGGACGTGCGCGAGCTGGCCGACACGCTGCGCGCGGCGACCGGCCCGGTCCGTGTCGTACGCGGCCACGACGCCGGTATCGAGGCGGCGCTGGCCGACAAGGTCACCGCCGAGCGCGACGAAGAGCTGCGGGTGTACCTCTCCGAGGCGCGCCTGGTGAAGGACGACTTCGAGATCGGCGAGCTGCAGAAGGCGGTCGACTCGACCGTGCGCGGCTTCGAGGACGTCGTGAAGGTCCTGGACAAGGCCGAGGCGACCAGCGAGCGCTACATCGAAGGAACGTTCTTCCTGCGCGCCCGCGTCGAGGGCAATGCCGTCGGTTACGGCTCGATCTGCGCCGCGGGGCCGCACGCCACCACGCTGCACTGGGTCCGCAACAACGGCCAGGTGCGCTCCGGCGACCTGCTCCTGCTGGACGCGGGCGTCGAGACCACCACCCTCTACACCGCCGACGTCACCCGTACGCTGCCGATCGACGGTACGTACAACGACCTCCAGCGCAAGATCTACGACGCGGTGTACGAGGCGCAGGAGGCGGGCATCGCGGCGGTCAAGCCGGGCGCCGCGTTCCGCGACTTCCACGACGCGTCCCAGCGGGTGCTCGCCGCGAAGCTGATCGAGTGGGGCCTCGTCGAGGGCCCGGTGGACCGGGTGCTGGAGCTGGGGCTGCAGCGCCGCTGGACCCTGCACGGCACCGGCCACATGCTCGGCCTGGACGTCCACGACTGCGCCGCCGCCCGTACGGAGGCGTACGTGAACGGGACGCTGGAGGCCGGCATGGTGCTGACCGTCGAGCCCGGCCTGTACTTCCAGGCGGACGACCTGACCGTCCCTGAGGAGTACCGGGGCATCGGCGTCCGTATCGAGGACGACATCCTCGTCACCGAGGACGGCAACCGAAACCTTTCCGCGGCACTGCCGCGCCGCGCGGACGAGGTCGAGGCGTGGATGGCGGAGCTGACCGGGCGCCGGGCCTGAGCCGGACCTCAGCCGGGCCCTGAGCCGAACCTGAGCCAGGCTCCGCACCGCGGCACCGCGGCACCGCGGTACCGGGGCACCGCGCCTGATCCCAGTCGCCAGGAGGCGGCCGACGGCTCCTACGGGAGCTGCCGGCCGCCTTCGGCGTTCTCGTCGGCGGGTGCGAAGACCCCGTCCCGTGCCGCCACCCAGGCGGCCTCAGCGGCGCAGTCGGCCAGCCGGTGGTCCACGGGCCTGCGGGCGATCAGCAGCCGGTAGTAGAAGGGCGCGCCCAGGGCGGCCACGACCTCGTCCGGGTCGGCTCCTGCGGGCAGCTCACCGCGGCGCTCGGCGCGGATCACCATGCTGCCGGCCAGCCGCAGCCGCTGGTGGAAGAACTGCCGCAGTACGTCGGCGGCCTCCGCCTGGCGGGCCGCCGCGGACACCATCGCCTCCAGCAGCCCGTAGTGCCGCGGTTCCCTGTAGAAGGCGGCGATCGAACGGGACAGCGCGCGCAGGTCGCCGCGGAGCGTTCCGGTGTCCGGGAGCGGGATCCCGCCACTCAGGTCGGCCATCAGCTCGCAGACGAGCCCCTCGACGGAGCGCCAGCGGCGGTAGATCGTCGCGACGTGGACGCCGGAGCGCCGGGCGATCCCCTCCATGGTGAGCGCGGCGTATCCGCCCTCGCCCAGTTCCTGGCGGACCGCATCCAGTACGGCTTGTCTGGTACGCGCGGTACGTCCTCCCGGGCGGGACGCTCCGGGAGGGTGCTGCGCTGTGCTCACGGCGGCTCCGTATTGCAGTGCGGGTTCAGGCCACGTATCGTCCAGAACACGCTAACGCGAGTCGCTTCGCGTTAGGCCGGGTGTGCGTAGGTCCCGCGGCAGTCGGGGACGCGGCGGGGGACGTCCTTCCCCTGCGGGACCGCGCAATCCGGCACCGGGACGGCAGTCGGCCTGCTGCCGGTACCGGATGCTTCTTCGGCAGGTCGGTACCGGCACGTACGCCGCCATTCGCCGCCGCCACCCGGGCCTCGGGCGTGTCACCCCCGCCCCTGCAGGGCGTCTACGAGTCCGCGGCCCGCCTCTGCCGATGCGCTCGGTGGTTCTCACTGATGCGCAAAGCCTTCTGGCGCATCGTGCCCTGATCGTGCGTCCCAAGACGCACCCGCCACTCGCTCGACGGTGCGCGCGGTGTTCAGTTAGGGGCCCGACCTGACGAGAGGGGAGACCGGACACTCCATGACGCTCACCTTCACCCGCCACCGCAAAGCCGAGCGCTACGAACTGCGCCCGCAGGGCGCCGCCCCCGTCCACGTGCACCCTGGCGCTCCCGACGGCCGTCCCCTTCCCGAGGGGTGCGAGCCGCGCTTCACCCTCGCCGCCGACCCGGCCGGTGCCAGGCCACTCGCCATCGTCGTCCGGAGGAAGCGCGACGGCCACCTCGCCGTGCTCGCTCCGGATCACGAGCACCTGGCCGAGCTCCGTCTGTCACCACGCAAGAAGCTGCGGCGGCCCCTGTACGAGATCCGCCTGCCCGGCGGGGAGGTGCTGCGCGGACGGGAGGGAACCGTGCCGTCCCTGCTCCTGTGGCTGGTGATGCTGCCGTTCGTCCTTGTCCACCTGATCGGTCTGGCCCTCTCCGACATGCCCGCCGACGAGGTCGGTTCCCCCCTGCGGACGGCCTGGAAGCGGCCGGGCGGCCTCCTCGGCCGGGTGGTCATGACCGAGTCCGCGCGGGGACGCTTCCGCGTCCCGGGTGACGGTCTCGACCACCGGGTGGCGTACGCGCAGGCGGTGGCGAAGTACGGGAAACAGTGATCCGGGCCCGCTGACCGGTCCGTCGTGCAGCGCCCGCACCCGTTCACGACGCCATCAGCGGCACCTCCTCCTTCCACTTCAGGATCTTGTCGAAGCTGACCACCGCGCCGCGCCGCCCGGTGCGGTTACGGTAGCGGACGTGGTCGGTCAGGGCCTCGATCAGAAAGAGCCCCCGTCCATGCTCGGCCTGGGCCGGGGCGGGGGCTGCCATGGGTGGGGGCGGCGCGTGATCGGGCAGCGCGCTCCGCCCGGGGCGCTTGGACCTGCGGGCCCGTTCCCGGAACCCGGGACCGGAGTCGGTGACTTCGATACGGCAGGTGTCGCCGTTGATGAAGGCGGTGACCCGGTAGTCCTCCGTAGCGGCGTCACCACCGTGTTCGACGGCGTTCGCACACGCTTCGGAGAGGGCGACGGACAGGTCGTGGGAGACATCCGGGTCGACCCCGGCCGTCTCCATCGTTCCCAGCAGGAGCCGCCGGGCGAGCGGCACGCTCGCGGCCTCGCGCCGCAGATGCAGGGACCACCAGATGCTCATCGCTGCAGCCTCCTGGTCGCGGCTCGACATACCGATACGTATTGCCGGGGCGCATGGTCCGTAAGCGTGCCCCGGGCGTGACTCCGCTCATTCGGCGGATGCGCCCCTGCCGCCCGCCGGTGTATCGGGGACATGCGTGCGCCCGCGTACGCCCCGGCGCGCGGCGTCAGTGCTCCGGCGCCGCCCCCGTCCGCCCGCCCTCCCCGCACCCTCCCCCGCGCCGGGCACCTCCGCACGCCCCACGCTGACCTGCCCGGACCGGAATGGCGCGATCCGGCGGGTGCCGGGCGGCGGACCTGCCGTATGCGGGCCATGGGGGCAGTGGGATGATGGCGCGGCCATGACTGCCCCGTCCGACCCCGAAGAGCGCGCCGCCGCGGACCTGCGGCTGCTGAGGGCCGCGGTGTTCACCGCGGTCTGTGTCGCGCTGTCCGCGGCCGGGCACATGATCGGGTCCTGCGCCGCCGTCCCGCTGTGGACGCTGGGCGTGGGCTGCGCGGCGGTGTTCGCCGTCGCGGCGCCGCTGGCCGGGCGGGAACGCTCGCTGCCCGGCATCGCCGTGGCACTGGCCGTCGGCCAGCTCGCGCTGCACACCGTCTTCGCGCTGGGGCAGCACCGCATGGCGGCCGTACCGCTGGCCGCCACGCCCGCGGAGGCCGCCGGCGCACCGGCCGGCGGCGGGCTCTCCGACCAGGCGGCCATCTCCCTCGCACGGCACATCACCTGCGGCCTCGGCGCCGGGCAGCTGGACGGCGCCGAAGCGCGCCGCATCCTGGACACCTCGGTCGTCGGCCCGGGCGGCCCCGCATCGGCGGGTGGCGGTGCCGGGCACGCCATGGACCCGGCCGCCATGGCCGCTTCGGCCTCCACGGCCGCGCACGGGCTGCTGCCCTCGCTGCCGATGCTGCTTGCGCACCTGCTCGCGGCGCTCGCCGCCGGCTGGCTGCTGCGCCGCGGTGAGGCGGCCCTGTGGCGGCTGGTACGGCTCTCGGCGCCCGCGGCGCGCGAGGCGTCGGTGGTGGCGGAAGCACTCGTGGGCGCGCTGCGCGGCGCGCTCGCGCTCGTACGCGCCCTGTGCGCCGGGCTCCTGACGGCGGACGCACGCCCCGTGGCGCGTTTTTCGTACGGGGATGACCAAGCCCGCCCGAAGGAACTCGCGCTCCAGCACAGTGTCGTCAGGCGGGGCCCGCCCGCCCTGGCCCTCGCGGCCTGACGACCACGCACCGCACTCCCCGCAGCACGACCGGGCACGCCCCGGCGCACGGGCGGAGGCGGCGTGCGCCGTCGTCACCGCACGCGCGCCAGCCGTTCCTTCCCCGTTCCTCCTGCCTGTGGAGTGCATTTCCGCCATGTCTGAGACCACCGCCGTACCGTCACCCTCCCCTGCCGCAGCGTCACCGAGCGCCGCACAGGCCCCGGACGCAAGCCACCCCGGCCTCCCCGGCCGTCCCGCCCGCCGCGGCCGGCTCGCCCGCCGCCTGCCCGTCCTCGGCGGCCTCGCCGCGGGCGGTGTACTGCTGCTCGCCGGCCCCGCCTTCGCGCACGTCAGCGTGCAGCCGGGCAAGGCCGAGCAGGGCGGCTACGCGACGATCAACTTCAAGGTCCCCAACGAGCGCGACAACGCCTCGACCGTGAAGCTCGAAGTGACCCTGCCGGCCGACCACCCGCTGGCGTCCGCCATGCCGCAGCCGGTCCCGGGCTGGAAGGTGGAGGTCACCAAGTCCAAGCTCGACAAGCCGCTCGAAACGCACGGCAAGAAGCTCACCGAGGCCGTCTCGAAGATCACCTGGACCGCGGACGGCGGCAAGATCGCACCCGGTCAGTTCCAGCAGTTCCCGGTCTCCGTCGGGCAGCTGCCCAAGGCCGACAAACTGGTCTTCAAGGCCCTCCAGACGTACGACAACGACGAGGTCGTACGGTGGATCGAGCCGACCAAGGAGGGCGGCCCCGAGCCGGAGAACCCGGCGCCGGTGCTCGAACTGACCCCCGCGTCGGGTGACGGCCACGGCTCCGGCACGGCCGACGCGAAGAAGGCCGGCGGCGACGCGGGCGACGCTCAGCAGGCCGCCGCGGACGGCAGCGACACCACGGCGCGCGTCCTGGGCGGCGCGGGCATCGTCGTCGGCATCATCGGTGTCGCGTTCGGCGTGCTCGCCGGCCGGCGCCGCGGCGCCTGATCCGACCCCGTGCCCGCCCCCGGCGCCCGACCTCCCGGGCGCCGGGCCGGCACACCCTTCCTGAAAACGGGACACACGTACATGCGTAAGAGGAACCTCACCGCCGCCGGCATCGCGCTGGCCTCGGCCCTGACCCTGGCCGCCTGCGACAGCGGCGGCGACAGCGGCAAGCCCGCCGCCAGCGTCTCCGGCGGCACCCGCTCCGAGCCGATCGTCACGCTCGACCGGCCGATGGAGAAGCCGGACCTGGTCCTGACGGACACCGAGGGCAAGAAGTACGACCTGATCGAGCAGACCAAGGGCCATCCGACCCTGGTCTACTTCGGCTACACCCACTGCCCGGACGTCTGCCCGCTGACGATGAACAACATCGACGTGGCGATGCGGCAGCTGCCCAAGGCCGAACAGGACGACCTGCGCGTCGTCTTCGTCACCTCGGACCCCGAGCGGGACACCTCCGCCGCGCTCAAGAAGTGGCTCGGCGGCATCAACAAGAAGTTCGTCGGCCTGACCGGCTCCTTCGACACCATCCAGGCCGGCGCGCGCAGCGTGAACATCGGCATCGAGAAGCCCGTCAAGAAGAAGAACGGCGACGTGGTCTCCACCCACGGCGCGCAGGTCCTGCTCAGCTCCCCCAAGGACGACAAGATCCACTGGATGGGGATGCAGGACGCCGGCGTCGACCACTACTCCAAGGCACTTCCGAAGATCGTCAAGGGACAGAACCCGTGAACCGCCGCACCACCCTCGCCGCCGTACTCGCCCTGACCGCCGGATTCGCCCTCGCGGGCTGCGACGGGGACAGCGCACCCGAGCTGAAGGTCTCCGGGGCGTACCTGCCGCAGCCGGTCGGCCAGGACATGGCCGGCGCGTTCATGGTCATCAAGAACTCCGGCGGTACGGCCGACAAGCTCACCTCCGTCACCAGCGACCTGAGCGACGACGTCACCATCCACACCACCAAGAACAACAAGATGGAGCAGGTCACGTCCCTGGACATACCCGCCAACGGTGAGCTGCGGCTCGCCCGCGGCGGCAACCACCTGATGTTCATGGGACTGAAGAGGAAGCCGGCCGAGGGCCAGCGGGTCAGCGTGGAGCTGCACTTCGCCACCGCCGAACCGATCAAGGTCGAGGTCCCGGTCGAGTCCGCGACCTACGTCCCGAAGAACGGCGGGGCGAAGAACGGCGACGGGAGCGGGAAGGACCACGGCGCCATGGACCACGGTTCGATGGACCACGGCTCCGCGGGCCACGGTTCGGCACCGCACGACGGCTCGAAGGGTGACGGCTCGAAGCACGAAGGATCCATGGACGACCACGCGCAGCACGACTCCAAGAAGTAGGGAGCGCCTCGCCATGACCACCACCGTCCTCTGCGCACCGGGCTCCGGCGCCCGCGCTCCGAGCGCACGCCGGGCCGGCGCACCGCGCGCCGGCCGGTCGTACGCGCTGCGCCTCCTGGTGCTCGCGGCCGCCCTGCTCGGCGCGCTCCTCGGCGGCGCCGCCCCGGCCTCCGCCCATGCCGCGCTGACCGGCAGCACTCCCGCGCAGGGGTCGGTGGTGCAGAGCGCACCCGAACAGGTCACGCTCACCTTCTCCGAGGGCGTCGCGATGGGCGACGACTCGGTGCGGGTCCTGGACCCGCAGGGCAAGCGGGTGGACCGCGGCAAGCTGCGTGACCTGTGCAGCGGCGAGACGGTCAAGTACGGTGTCGGGCTGCCGCCGGGGCTCCCGGACGGCACGTACACCGTCGCCTGGCAGGCGGTCTCCGCCGACAGCCACCCGGTCTCCGGCGCCTTCACCTTCTCCGTGGGCGCGCCGTCCAGGACGAGCGCCCCGCTGCCGCAGCAGGAAGCCGGCGGCGGAGTGGTGGGCGCGCTGTACGGCATCGCCCGCTACATCGCGTACGCGGGCTTCGTCGTCCTGGTGGGCGGGGCGGCGTTCGTACTGCTCTGCCGGCCGGCCGCCGCCCGCGTACGGTCCGTGCAGCGCCTGGTCGCCCGCGGCTGGGCGGCGCTGACCGCCGCGACGATCGCGATGCTGCTGCTGCGCACCCCGTACACGACGTCCGGCGACCTCGCCGACATCTTCGACCTGGGCGGGCTGCGCCAGGTGCTGGAGACCAAGCCGGGAGCCGCACTGGTCTCCCGCTTGCTGCTGCTCGCCGCCGCGGCCCTGTTCGTGGCCGTCCTCTTCGGCGCGTACGCCCGCGCGCAGCGGGACGGGGGGCGTACGGAAGCGGGGGGCGCGGGGGACGGCGTGACGGGCACCCCGGACGCCTCAGGCGTCCCAGACGCCCCAGACTCCGTTGGTGCCGCAGCCGGATCGGAGACCGGAGGCGGAGCCGGAACGGAAACCGGAGGCGGGGTCGGGTTCGGGGCCGGTGCCGAACCCGGTGCCGAATCCGGAACCGCCCCCGAGCCCGAATCCAAACGCCGCAAGGACCTCGCCTTCGGGCTCTGCCTCGGCGGGGCCGTCGTCGCCGTGGGGCTGGCCGCGACCTGGGCCATGGCCGAGCACGCCTCGACCGGCCTGCAGACCGCCGTCGCCATGCCCGTGGACGTCCTGCACCTGCTGGCCGTCGCCACCTGGCTCGGCGGCCTGACCGCGCTGCTGGTCTCCCTCTCCCGGGGCCCGTCCGTGCCCCGTTCCGCCGTCCGGCGTTTCTCGCGGCTGGCGTTCGGTTCCGTCCTGGTGGTGGTGGCGACCGGTGTGTACCAGTCGTGGCGGCAGGTCGGCACGTGGCGGGCGCTGACCGACACCTCGTACGGCAAGCTGCTGCTGGCCAAGGTGGTGCTGGTGGCCGTCCTCGTCGGCGTCGCCTGGTTCTCGCGGCGCTGGACGGCGCGGCTGAGCGAGAGACCGGCGCCGGAGGCGGAAGCCACCGCCGTACTGGAGAGCGTGGCGGCCCGTACGGAGACGACGGCGCACGCAGCGAGTACGGCGACGCCGGACACCCCGCCCGCCCCCGGCGCCCCGCCCGCCCCCGGCGCCCCGGCCGCCCCCGGCATCGCGGCCGACGGCCTCGCCCCCGAGCGGGCCGCGCAACTCGCCCGGCAGCGCGCCGCGCTGGCCGCCGCCCGTACGAAGCGCATCCGCGACGCCGACCCGGAGCGTTCCGGGCTGCGCCGCTCGGTGCTCGCCGAGGCGACGGTCGCCGTGCTGGTGCTGGCCGTCACCACCGTGCTCACCTCCACCGAACCGGCGCGTACGGAGGAGGCCGTGAAGGCGGTCGGCGGGGCCGCGCAGTCGGCCGACGCCAACCAGCCGCAGGTGCTGAACATCCCGTTCGACACCGGCGGCCCGCGCGGCAAGGGCACCGCGCGCGTCGATCTGGACCCCGGCCGCAGCGGCAGTGCCAACGCCCTGCACCTGCGGATCGCCGACCCGGACGGCCGGACGCGGGACGTCCCCGAGGTGAAGATGTCCTTCACCTTGAAGGAGAAGGACCTCGGGCCGCTGCCGGTCACCCTCGACCACGTCAGCGAGGGACACTGGAGCGCGCGCGACGTCCAGTTGCCGGTGCCCGGACAGTGGCAGCTCTCCCTGGTCGTACGGACCTCCGACATCGACCAGGTCACCGAAACCAGGAACGTGAAGATCAACTGATGACGACCACCGCTTCTTCCTCCGGGTCCTCCGGGTCCTCCAGTTCCGGTGCCGGTACCGGCACGGGGCCCGACCGCACCGAGCCCGAGACCCTCGAACTGTCCCGCCGGCGCCTCCTGGGCACCGTCGGCGCCGCGGGCGCGGCAGGTCTCGTCGTCGGTGCCGCGGGCGGCGCGATCGGTGTCACCGCCGCCCGGGACACCCCGCCCGCCGCGCTGAACAGCGTCGGCTCGGCCTCGGTCGCCTTCCGCGACGAACACGCCAAGCAGCAGGCCGGCATCACCACGCCGCTCCAGGCGCGCGGTCACCTCGTCGCCTTCGACCTCGCGCCGGGCGCGGGGCGCAAGGAGGCCGCCGCGCTGCTGCGCCGCTGGTCCCGTACGGCCGAGGAGCTGATGGCCGGGCGTACTCCGGCCTCCGACACCGGGGTCGCGCTGGACGCGGGTCCGTCCTCGCTGACCGTCACCTTCGGCTTCGGCCGCACCTTCTTCGACCGTACGCAGCTGACCGCGCGCCGCCCGGTGCAGCTCGAACCGCTGCCGGACTTCTCCTCGGACGTGCTGGACGCCGGGCGCAGCAACGGCGACCTGTGGATCCAGATCGGCTCCGACGACGCGCTGGTCGCCTTCCACGCGCTGCGCGCCCTCCAGAAGGAGGCCGGGGACACCGCACGGCTGCGGTGGCAGATGAACGGCTTCAACCGCACCCCGGGCGCCACCGCGAGCCCGATGACCACCCGCAACCTGATGGGCCAGGTGGACGGCACCAACAACCCCAAGCCCACCGACGCCGACTTCGACGAGCGGATCTTCGTGGGCCGGGACGCGGGCAGCGGTCCGTACGCCTGGATGCGCGGCGGCTCGTACGCGGTCGTCCGCCGTATCCGGATGCTGCTGGACGACTGGGAGAAGCAGCCGCTCGCCAAGCAGGAGAAGGTCATAGGCCGCCGCAAGGCCGACGGCGCGCCGCTGACCGGCGGCGACGAGCACACCAGGATGGACCTGGACAAGAACGCCCCGGACGGCCTGCCGGTCATCCCCGCCGACGCGCACGCGCGGATCGCGGCGCCGGAGTCCAACCAGGGCGCGGCCATGCTGCGGCGGCCGTTCTCGTACCACGACGGGTTCCGCGACGACGGGGCCCCGGACGCCGGGTTGCTGTTCATCTGCTGGCAGGCCGACCCGCTGCGCTCCTTCGTCCCGATCCAGCGCAAGCTGGACCGCGGGGACGCGCTGTCGCCCTTCCTGCGGCACGAGGCGAGCGGGCTGTTCGCCGTGCCGCCGGCCGCGGTGGCGGGCGGGTACGTGGGACAGCCGTTGCTGGAGGGGTGACGGGGCGGACGGATGCCGGATGCGCCGCGCAGGCCGTGTGTGGTTTCCGGCTTCCCTGCCGGGCCGGACGGTGGGGCGGGTAACGTGGCGAGCGGGTGATCGGTAAGGCGGTCCCCACCGGAGCGTGAGGGAGTCAGAGGGACATGTCGGTCAGCCGCTACACCTACCTGGGGCCCGAAGGAACGTTCACGGAGGCGGCCCTGCGGACGCTGCCGGAGTCCGCCACCCGTGAGCTGGTCCCGATGGTGTCCGTGCCGGCCGCGCTGGACGCGGTACGGGCCGGTGAGGCAGCGGCCGCGCTGGTGCCGATCGAGAACTCGGTCGAGGGCGGAGTGACCACCACGCTGGACGAACTGGCCGCCGGCGAACCGCTGATGATCTACCGCGAGGTGCTGCTGCCGATCGCGTTCGCCCTGCTCGTACGGCCCGGCACCCAGCTCTCCGACATCAAGACGGTCACCGGGCACCCGGTCGCCCAGCCGCAGGTGCGCAAGTGGCTCGCGGAGCACCTGCCCGAGGCGGTGTGGGAGTCGGCGGCCTCGAACGCCGATGGCGCGCGCCTGGTCCAGGAGGGCCGCTACGACGGCGCTTTCGCGGGCGAGTTCGCGGCCGCGACGTACGGCCTCGAACCGCTGGTCACCGAGATCCACGACGCGCAGAACGCGGCCACCCGCTTCGTCCTGGTGGGCCGGCCGGCCCGGCCGGCCGCGCGGACCGGCGCCGACAAGACCTCGGTCGTGCTCTGGCTGCGTGAGGACCACCCCGGTGCGCTGCTGGAGCTGCTCCAGGAGTACGCGGCCCGCGGCGTCAGCATGATGCGCATCGAGTCCCGGCCGACCGGTGAGGGCATCGGCCGTTACTGCTTCTCGGTGGACTGCGAGGGCCACCTGACGGACCGCCGTGTGGGCGAGGTGCTGATGGCGCTCAAGCGGGTCTGCCGCGAGGTGCGCTTCCTCGGCTCGTACCCGCGCGCCGACCAGGTGCGGGCGAACGTACGGCCGGACACGGTCGACGAGGCGTTCACGTCCGCGGCGGACTGGCTGACGCGCTGCCTCGACGGGCGGGGCTGAGGCGCCCGGCAGGACTGGCCGACGCGTTGCGGCGGCGGGCGTCCCTGAGGCGTCCGCGGCGGGCGGCGGAGCGGCCGGAGGGCGATCCGGAGGGCTCCGCCGGGGGCCTGGTCTGGGGTCTTGAGGTTGTCCACAAAGTTATCCACAGCCCCCGTTCTCGACCTGGGGATAAGTCGACACGGCGGCCATCGTAACCCGGGCAGAGTCGACATATTGCTCTACCGACCGCCCGCACCTTCCACAGCGCCGAACCCTGCCCCGCGTCAGCGCAAATTGGGCGAACAATCCTTTAGGGCGAGGAAATCCCACACGAAAGAGCGTCCACTCGGGGTTTCGTCGGTGAATCCCTGGCAACGCATTCTTGAAACGGAAGCACCTCTTCCGACTTCCACAGATTCCACACACAGCCTGTGGATAAAGTTCCGTAACCTTCCGCGCCTGTGGACAACCCTGGGTACAACTCTCGTCACCCGCCGCCTCGCGCCGCCCGCCAACTCCGCCCACCCACAAGGGAACGCGTCCGCCGCCCACGAGGCGGTTACCCCGGCACCGGCGCCGGCGCAAGATTTTCCCAGCGCGTTTTTCCGCCACTTTTCGCCCGCCCGTACGATCCCTGCCCGCACTTCCCGCACTCCGCGTGCGCCTCCGACCCACTCCCCCCCACACCCCTTATGCGCCTCTTATGTGCCCCCTCGCCCGGCCTTACCGTGCCGTACCGCCCGGAATAATCGAGCGCACCAAACACAATAAACAACAACAAACCGGACATAGCGCCACGCGGAGAATATGGCGTCGAAGGTCCGGGCCGTGCCCCGGTAGCCTGGTGGGGTGATTGACCTTCGCCTGCTCCGTGAGGACCCCGACCGTGTGCGCGCCTCCCAGCGCGCCCGTGGAGAGGACGTCGCGCTCGTCGACGCACTGCTCTCCGCCGACGAACGGCGCAGGACCTCAAGCGTCCGCTTCGACGAGCTGCGCGCCGAGCAGAAGTCGCTCGGCAAGCTCATCCCCAAGGCCACCGGCGACGAGAAGGCCGCGCTGCTGAAGAAGGCCGGGGAGCTGTCCGCCGCCGTCAAGGCCGCCGACGCCGAGCAGGACCAGGCCAAGGAGGAGACCCAGTCCCTCCTGCTGAAGCTGGGCAACCTCGTCCACCCCGACGTGCCCGTCGGCGGCGAGGAGGACTTCACCGTCCTGGAGACCGTCGGCACCCCGCGCGACTTCGCCGCCGAGGGCTTCGAGCCCAAGGACCACCTGGAGCTCGGCCAGGCGCTCGGCGCCATCGACGTCGAGCGCGCCGCGAAGGTCTCCGGCTCGCGCTTCTACTACCTGACCGGCATCGGCGCGCTCCTGGAGCTTGCGCTGGTCAACGCCGCGATCGCGCAGGCCACCGAGGCCGGCTTCACGCCGATGCTCACCCCGGCCCTGGTGCGCCCGCACGCCATGGAGGGCACCGGCTTCCTCGGCCAGGCCGCGGAGAACGTGTACCACCTGGAGAAGGACGATTACTACCTCGTCGGCACCTCCGAGGTCCCGCTCGCCGCGTACCACATGGACGAGATCGTCGACGCGGACAAGCTGCCGCTGCGCTACGCGGGCTTCTCGCCGTGCTTCCGCCGCGAGGCCGGTACGTACGGCAAGGACACCCGGGGCATCTTCCGGGTGCACCAGTTCGACAAGGTCGAGATGTTCTCGTACGTCGACCCCGAGGACGCGCAGGCCGAGCACCAGCGCCTGCTGGACTGGGAGAAGCAGTGGCTGACCGGCCTGGAACTGCCCTTCCAGGTGATCGACGTGGCCACCGGTGACCTCGGCGCCTCCGCCTCCCGCAAGTACGACTGCGAGGCGTGGATCCCGACCCAGGGCAAGTACCGCGAGCTGACCAGCGCCTCGAACTGCGACGAGTTCCAGGCCCGCCGCCTGTCCGTCCGGATGCGGACGAACAAGGACGGCAAGCAGCAGGTCAAGCCGCTCGCCACGCTCAACGGCACGCTCTGCGCGGTGCCCCGCACCATCGTGGCGATCTTCGAGAACCACCAGCAGGCGGACGGCTCCGTACGCGTCCCCGAGATGCTGCGCCCCTACCTGGGCGGCCGGGAGATCCTGGAGCCCGTCGCCCGGTGACCACCGCTCCCGAACCCGCGCACCGGGCCGACCCGGCCCGCCCGCTGCCGTACGGACTCGTCGCGACCGACCTCGACGGGACGCTGCTGCGGCACGACGACACGATCTCCGAGCGCACCCGCGCCGCCCTGGCCACGGCCACGGCGGCCGGGGCCGCGCACATCGTCGTCACGGGCCGCGCGGTGCCGTGGACCCGGCACATCCTCGATGCGCTGGACTACGACGGCATAGCGGTGTGCGGGCAGGGCGCACAGGTCTACCACGCCGGCGAACACCGGCTGCTGACCTCGGTCACCCTGGACCGGCAGCTCGCCGGGCTGGCCCTCGCCAAGATCGAGGCGGAGGTCGGCCCGCTGTTCCTGGCCGCGAGCCGGGACGGCCTGGACGGCGAGGTGCTGGTCACCCCGGGCTACCGCGTCCAGGAGGGCCCGCTGCCGAACCTGGAGATCCAGAACCCCGGCGACCTGTGGGCAGCCCCCCTGAACAAGGTCTACATCCAGCACCCGACGCTGAGCGACGACGAACTGGCCCGCACCGCGCGCGAGGCCGCCGGCGACCTGGTCGGCGTGATGATGGCCGGCGCAGGCGTCGTCGAACTCCTCCCCCTCGGCCTCTCCAAGGCCACCGGCCTCTCCCTGGCCGCCCGCCGCCTGGGCGTGAAGGCCGCCGACACCATCGCCTTCGGCGACATGCCCAACGACATCCCGATGTTCGGCTGGGCCGCCCACGGCGTAGCCATGGCCAACGCCCACGACGAACTCAAGGCCGTAGCGGACGAGATCACGGCCTCCAACGAGGAGGACGGCATCGCGGTCGTCCTGGAGCGGCTGTACGGGGCCTGAGCCGCCCCCGGCCGCCCCGGCCACGTCGATCGTCTTTTCGGAACGTACGCGCGACGTCATGCCCGGGACGGGGTAACTGTACGTTTATCGACTCGTTGTCCCCTGTGCGTGGAGGCAACTGGAGTTCGAGGCGTCGAGAGTGCGTGAAGTGCTGGGGTTTGCCGGCGACGGTCGTGAAGCGGTGCAGCCGTACGACTGAGAACCGGACATAGAGGTAGTGGCATCCGTGAGCAGCCTCCGCTCCTGGGCCCTGGATACGGGCGTTCAGTCCAGGGGGACAGAGTGTCCCTCCGGAGCCGTTCTGGTCTGAGTGGAGGGCATGCACATGCCACCCGAAGCTGTACTGCTGGAGTCGCGGGCTATGCGCGACAGTGTGATGGGGCTGGGACGCGTCGGCGTCCTGGACAAGGTGAAGGCGCTGGTGCTGCTGCCCGACGGGCTGCATGTCACGACGCGGATGGTCGCCGACTATTTCGAGGTGGGCGACCGCGCCGTCAACAGCCTGATGCGGCGGCATCGAGCGGAGCTGTCCGAGAACGGGATGCACGTTCTCAAGGGCTCTGACCTGCGGATCTTTGAAAGCTCCAACGTGAAGCTTTCAGCGGAAAGTTATCCACAGGGCCGCGTCCACCTCACCCTCTACACCCGCCGAACCCTCCTCAACATCGCCATGCTCCTCCGCGACAGCGAGGTCGCGCGGGCGGTCCGTACGTACCTCCTGGACGTCGAGGAGGACGCGCGGGGACGGGTCGAGGAAGTGCGGTCGTCCCGGCAGACCAGGCCGGCGCCGACGCTGGAGTCGCTCGATCACCGGGTCACTCGGGTGGAGTCGTCGCTCGCCGACATCGGGCCCGCCCTGCGGGACCTGGGACCGGTGATCGGCCGGATCTCCGTACGGCTGGACCGGCTGGACCGGCGGCTGGACGCTACGAACCGCGTCGTGTGTGCGATGAGTGAACGGCTCAGTGATCTGGCGGAGGATGTCCGGGAGTTGCGTTCGGGTCCGCGTCCGGATCCGGGTTCGTCGCCCCGTCCGCAGTCGCGTCCCCAGCCCCGCCCGCACCGGCATCCGGGGTCAAGGCCCAAGCGGCGAGACCAAGAATGAGGGCGATCGCGTGGCCGATGTCGGTGAACGTGGCGCCTGACAGGAGCGGGACGCCGAAGAAGCCGGCGACGGACGCGAGGTAGAGGTACCGCCAGGGCGGCGGCAGCCGGTAGGTGAGCAGGCCGGCTGCCGCTGCCAGGCCGTACGAGACACCGATGTCGACGACGTGTGACATGGAGCGCGGCAGCCGGTGGCCCTCGATGGCGAGCAGGACCAGTTCCTGGCTGGCGAGGGTGGCGGTGATGTGGGCGACGCCGACGGTCAGCAGCCAGCGCCAAGTGCCCAGCCAGCGTTCGACGTTGGCGTGCACCAGCTCGAAGAGGACCGCGTAGAGGAGGAAGGAGGCCGGGTTCTCGATCCAGAAGCCGCTGATGAGGAGGGAGGAGAGGGGGTGCCGGTCCAGTTCGTGGATGTTGCTGCTGGTGCGGTGCAGGAGGAAGGCCTCCAGGCCCTCACTGGCGCCGGCGATCACCAGGCTGGTGACGCCGATGATCAGCAGCCAGATGTGGGTACCGGGGGCGGCCCGTACCCAGGCGGCCACCCGGTCGACGGGCGAGGAGGGGAGCACCGGCTTCATCGCGCGCGGCCCGGGACCGATGCGGAGGCGGGCGGTCCGGAGAAGATCCGGCCGTACCCGTACGGCCCGGCGCCCTTGAGGCGGCGGATCAGCGGGGCCGTCTCCATGTTCCGTACGGCGGGCAGCGCGGCGATCCGGGTGGTCAGGTACGTGTAGAGGGAGCGCACGTCCGGGCACAGGACCGACGCGAAGAGGTTGTGCGGGCCGGTGGTGGCGCAGGCGAACGCCACCTCGGGGTGCTGGGCCAGGGCCGTGCCGGTGGCGGCGAGTTCGCTGGGGGCGACGGAGAGCCAGAGGGAGACCATGACGCCGAGCCCGAAGTGCCGGGCGTCGTAGTCGACGTCGTAATAGAGGGCGCCCTGGGCACGCAGCTCGGAGAGCCGGCGGCGGACCGTGGACTGCGACCAGCCGGTGGCGGCGGCCAGCTCGGCGAGGCCGGTGCGCCCGTCCTCGGCGAGGCTGTCCAGCAGGCGCCGGTCGGCGTCGGTGAGCGTGACGGGCACCGTCCGTCCGGGCGGGTCGGCGGCCCGGGCGCGCGCCATCGCGGACACCGGGTGGCGCAGCTGTCCGGCCTGCTCCTCGGTCAGCGCGCCGGACTTGTTGACCAGCCCGAGCGCACCGCCGAAGAACTCGTGCACCACGCAGTGCGCGGTGACGCCGACCACGCTGGGTGTCCGCGGCAGCTTCTGCAGGAGGAGCGCGTCGCTGTCCTGGCTGCTCGCGGAGCGGCAGACCACGCCGATCTCGGTGCCGCCGGACATCAGGCTGACCCAGGACGTGTCGGGGCGCCGGGCCAGCGCCTCGGCGACCGCGACGGCCGCGTCGGGGGTGCACTGGACTCGTACGATCCACTCGGTCTCGCCGAGCGCGGCCGGGTCGGTGAGCCCCAGGACCTTGATCATGCCCGCGCTGCGCAGCCGGCCGTAGCGGCGCGCGACGGTCTGGTCGGAGACGCCGAGGACCTCGGCGATACGGCTGAAGGGCGCCCGGCCGTCGAGCTGGAGGGCGTGGACCAGGCTCCGGTCGAGCTGGTCGAAGCCGTCGGTTTTCACCACCAAAGGCTAACCCGTGTCGGATCGCGCCGCGCGCGACGCTCTGGCTGGGAGTGGCGGGGCACGGACCGGACTCTGGTGCGGGGGACGGAACGGAAACACGACACACTCACCGACCACAGAGGTTCTTGATGCACAACGGGCGGAGCAGATGGTGGCCACTGGTCGCCATCACCCTGGGCAACTTCATGTTGCTCGTCGACGTCACGATCGTGAACACCGCGCTGCCGCGGATCGCCGACGGTCTGGACGCCTCCTTCACCTCGCTCCAATGGGTGATGGACATCTACGCGCTGGCACTGGCCGCGCTCCTGATGGTGGCCGGTTCGGCGGCCGACCTGCTCGGGCGCCGCAAGCTGTACCTGGCGGGCCTCGGGCTCTTCGCGCTGGCCTCGCTCGCCTGCGGGCTGGCACCCGACGAGGGCGTGCTGATCGCCGCGCGGGCGGTGCAGGGCGTGGGCGCGGCGGCCATGTTCGCCACCAACACGCCGCTGCTGATGGCCGCGTACCAGGGCCGTGACCGCGGGGTCGCGTTCGGCATCTGGGGCGGTACGAGCGGTGCCGCGGCGGCGGTCGGCCCGGTGCTGGGCGGCGTGCTGACCCAGTACGTGGACTGGCGGGCGATCTTCCTGGTCAACCTGCCGCTGACGGCGGTGGCGGTCTGGATCACCCTGCGGTCGGTCCAGGAGTCGCACGGCGACCGCACGGCGCGTATCGACTGGCCGGGCGCCGGCGCGTTCACGCTGTGCGCGGGCGCACTGACGTACGGACTGATGCGCGGCGGTGAGGAGGGCTGGACCGAGTCCGGCACCCTGCTGGCGCTGGCGGTGGCCCTGCTGTCGCTGCTCGCCTTCGTCGTCGTGGAGCGCCGCGCGCGGCAGCCGCTGCTGGACCTGAAGCTGCTACGGCGCCCGACCTTCGCCGTACTGATGGCGGCCGCGCTGCTGCTCCAGGCCGCGGCGTTCCCGTACCTGACGTACGTGGGCCTGTGGGTGCAGAACATCCTGGGGCTCAGCCCGGTGATGGGCGGTGTCGCGGTGCTGCCGATGGCGGTGGCGTCGATGGCCGTGGGCATGTTCGGCGGCCGGTTCCTGCACCGCCTGGCGCCGCGGCTGCCGATCGGCATCGGCCTCCTGCTGATCGGCGCGGGCCCGCTGCTGCACGTCCTGCTGCTGAACGACGACTCCGGCTGGGCGGTCCTCGTGCCGGGCCTGCTCGTCAGCGGCCTCGGCATCGGCATGTCGATGCCGGTGCTGGTCTCGGCGGCGCTCGGCGCGGCCCCGCCCCAGCGCGCCGGCATGGCCAGCGGCGCGGTGAACACCTTCCGCCAGCTCGGTTACGCGCTCGGCATCGCGATCCTCGGCACGGTCTTCACCCAGGGCATGCGGTCCGCGGGCGCGCACGCCGCACCCGGTAGCGCGTACGTGCACGGCCTGACCCGGGTGTCGCTGGTCGCGGGTGTGGTGGCGGTGGTGGCTGGACTGCTGGTGCTGGCTGTCGTACGGAACCGGAGCGAGGAGCGGGCCGGGGGCCGGAACGCTCCGGCCGCTTCGGGTTCGGCGGGACCGAGCGCGGAAGACCCGGGTTCGGCGGGTCCGGTTTCGGTCGGCTCGCAGGGCACGGGCTCGGGAGGCGGCGAGGTTCCCGTAGGCGCCGGCCAGAAGTGACGCGGGGGCCGTACGGCACCACCCGTACGGCGAGTCGTGCGGCCGGTCCGTACGGCACCCTCGCCCCGGGGGCCGGCCCGTGTCGGGTCGGCCCCCGGAACCGTACGGCGCCGTAACCGGTTCCGGGTGGCCGCCCTGGGCCCTGTACCGATCCTCGCCCCGGCCGCGCACCCAAGTCAATCCTCGGGTTTTCTTCCAAACCCCCCAGCTATACCTTGGGTTGGTGACCCTCGACGACCTCCGTGCCTTCGTCGCCGTCTGCGAAGCGGGCAGCCTGAGCTCCGTCGCCCGTGACCTGGGCTGTACGCAGTCGGCGGTCAGCCAGCGCGTCAAACGGCTCGAACGGGAGGCGGGTATCGCCCTGTTGGAGCGGCAGTCGCGCGGCGTGGCCCCCACCCAGGCGGGCCGCATCCTGTGCCGCGCCGCGACCGGCTCGCTCGCCGAACTGGACCTCGCCCTGCGCCGCTTGGCCGACCTGCGCCAGGGCCACGGCGGCACGCTGCGGATCACCACGGGAGCGACGACCGTACGGCACTTCATGTCGGCGGCGGTGGTCGCCTTCCGGGCCCGTCACCCGCACGTCGACCTGGAGTTCCAGACCGAGAACTCCGGCCGCCGCTGCTTCGAGGCGGTGGCCGACGGCACCGCCGAACTGGCCTGGATCACCATCGGCCCGCCCGTACGCGGCATCGAGCAGCACCCGGTGCTGGAGCTGCCGTGGGTGCTCGCCGTACGGTCCGACGACCCGCTCGCCGCCCGGGACCACATCGAGCCAGGTGAGCTGGCGGGCGGCCTGTCCGGCATCCGGCACATCCGGCTGCCGGAGAACTCCGTCTCCCGGATGCGGCTCGACGGTCACCTGGGGCGGCCGGAGACCGGGCCCGGGCCGGCCGCCACGCCCGCCAGCTCCACCAGCGTGGCCGACTGGGACACCGCGATCCTGCTGGCGGAGCTGGGCGTCGGGCACGCGGTCGTACCGGACCTGCCGGGCTGGCGGGGCGCCGGGCATCCGGCACTGCGGCTGATCCCGGTCCCCGGGCTGCCGCCGCTGGCGGCCGGCTGGGCGGTACGGCAGTGGGCGGCGCTGAGCCCGGTGGCGGTGGAGTTCGCCGAGACGGTGAACGGGACGCTCGGGGCGGTGAACGGGACGCTGGAGACGGTGAACGGGACGCTCGGGACGGTGACCGGGTCACTCGGGGCGGATGCGTCGGTGGGTACGGCGGCATCGCGTACAGCTACCCGAACGGACAGCGGTTCGGGCGCAAGGTCCCGCACACGACGTTCTGCGGAGGTCGAGGCACACGGGAGCACGCGCGCCCCTACGTGCGCCGGCGCACCTGGAGCGCACGATACGGCGCCGAAGTGACCCGCGGCTCCCGATGCCTGGCCCCCGGCGCCGGCCCTGGCCACCAGCCCCCGCCCCTGACCACCGGCCCCTGCCCCTTGGCTCCGGCCCCTTGGGCCTCGGGCCTCCCCGGAGCCCACCCGCCCCCTTCACTCCACGACGATCGGCTCCTGCAACTCGGTCACCCAGCCCTCCCGGTCCTCCGGGCACTCCAGCGTCAGTTCCCGCGGGTACCCGGCCGAGCGGTAGGGGCTGTCGTCGAGCCAGCGGGCCAGCGCCTGGGCGGTCGGCAGCACCCGTTCCATGGGCCCGCGGTGCACCACCGTGGCCGCCTGCCCGATCGCCGGCAGGTCCACGATCGCGAAGTCGTGGGACGGCCGTGGCGCGGCCTCGACCACGACCGCCGCGTGCACCGTGATGCGGTCCCCGCCCCCTGGCGCGTCCTCGTAGTACGCGATTCCGGGGCCCGACGGCTCGATGTCCGCGGCGGCCAGCCGCCGGAACAGGTCGTCGTACAGCGGCCGGATGACCGCGCCGACGTCCTCGGGCCCGAAGCTCGCCGCCGTGCCGGTCAGTTCGGCGACCCGTACCGCCTCCACCCGCTTGACCACCACCTCGTCGGCGGCCATCCGCCCCTCGCTCTCGATCGTCCGCAGCCGTGCCTCGACCCGGGCCAGGCGGGCGCCGGCCGCCGTGACCGCCGCCTCCAGTTCGGCCCGGCGCAGCCGCAGCATGCCGCGCAGTTCCGCCGCGCTGACCTGTTCGTCCAGGATGGCCGTCACCTGCTGGAGGCTGAAGCCGAGGTCCTTGAGGGCGATGATGCGATTGAGGCGGGCGAGCTGGCCGGCCTCGTAGTAGCGGTATCCGGTGACCGGGTCCGTACGGGCCGGGCGCAGCAGCCCGATGGCGTCGTAGTGGCGCAGCATCCGGGCCGACACTCGGCCGTGGCCTGCGAACTCTCCGATGGTGAACAAGACGTCTCCCAGTGCAGGGCCCCATGATCACGACAGGGCTTACCACGGTGTGCAGGTCAGTCAGCGGTCAGCGGTCAGCGGTCAGCGGTCAGCGGTCAGCGGTCAGCGGTCAGCGGTCAGCGGTCAGCGGTCAGCGGTCAGCGCGATCCTCGTGGATCCCGGGCGGCGACGTGCCGCGAATCGGCATATGCCCAGGCGTATGCACGGGCCCGCGCCGGGGCGCACGTCGTTTCCGTGCACCGGTGCGTGCGCCGGGGCACCAGCATCGCGTCAAGGGGCGTCCACGGGCCGTCAATGATGCGTCAGTACGCCGCCGTGCGCGTGCCGGTACGGGCATAGCGTCGAGGAGGAGCCCCGGCACTTCTCATCACTCCACCGGTCCGGGGCCAGTCCTGCGCGAGGAGCGACGCCGTGTCCCAGCAACACCTGTACGCGGAAGATCCCGAACCTGCCGAACCCGTCCCGGCCGGGCTGCTGTTCGTCCCCGTCCGGCCGGGCCCCGCGGGCTGTACGGCCCGCCTGTTCCGCACCCCGCTCGGCGGCCGTACCGCCGTCGGCTTCACCTCCCCGCAACGGCTCGCCGCGGCGCTCGGCAGCGACCAGCCGTGGATCCGGCTCGCCGAGCCCGCGTTGCGCGCCCTCACCGAACCGCTCGGCGCCGCCGTCCTGACCGTGGACCCGCGCCTCGCCCCCGGTACTCCCCGTACGCCGCTGCTGCGGGCCGTCTGAGAAGGGGCGTACGACCACCATGACCGTGACGACCACGACACCGCAGTCCCCCGCCGGCCGGCGGACCGATCCGCCGCGCACCCGCCCCGCCGACCTGGGCGTATGGCCAGCCTCGACGGCCGAACTGCCCGACGCCGACCTCGCCGTCGGCGGCGTCCCCCTCACCGAACTCGCCGCCCGCTTCGGTACCCCCACGTACGTCCTGGACGAGGCCGAGGTGCGCGCCCGCTGCCGCGCCTACCTGCGCGCCTTCCCCGACGCCGACGTGCTGTACGCGGCCAAGGCGTTCCTGTGCCGCGCCATGGCCCACTGGGTACGCGAGGAGGGCCTGGGCCTGGACGTCTGCTCCGCGGGCGAACTGGAACTCGCCGTCACCACCGGCTTCCCGCCCGCCCGCATCGTGCTGCACGGCAACGCGAAGAGCCCCGAGGACCTGCGCGCCGCGCTGCGCCTCGGGGTCGGCCGCATCGTCATCGACAGCACCTCCGAGATCGCCCGGCTGGCCGCCGCGGTGCCCGCCGGCACCCGGCAGCAGGTCCTCGTACGGGTGGTGCCCGGCATCGCCGCCGGCGGGCACGCCAAGATCCGTACGGGCACCGACGACCAGAAGTTCGGCCTGTCCCTGGCCGACGGTTCGGCGCAGCACGCCATCACCCGCATCCTGGGCCAGCCGCGGCTCCACCTGGTCGGGCTGCACTGCCACCTGGGGTCGCAGATCACCACCGTGAAGCCCTACCTGTCGGCCGTACGGCGGCTGGTCGGGCTGCTGGCCCGGATCCGCGAACAGCACGGCGTCACGCTGCCGCAGCTGGACATCGGGGGCGGCCACGGCGTCGCCTACCGGCCCGGCGAGGACAGCATGGACATCGCGGCGCTCGGCGCCAAGGTACGGGCCGAGCTGGCGGGCGGCTGCGCGGCGGCCGGGCTGCCGGTGCCCCGGCTGACCGTCGAGCCGGGCCGCGCCATCGCGGGGCCCTCAGGGGTCGTCCTGTACCGGGTGCTGTCCGTCAAGCGGACCGGTGAGCACACCTTCGTCGCCGTCGACGGCGGGATGAGCGACAACCCGCGGCCCGCGCTGTACGGGGTGCGCTACGCGCCCCGGCTGGTCGGACGGCCGTCGTCCGCCGCGCCCGAACCGGTGAACGTGGTGGGACGGCACTGCGAGGCCGGCGACGTGCTCGCCGCCGGCGTCCGGCTGCCCGGGGACGTGCGGCCGGGGGACCTGATCGCCGTACCGGTGGCGGGCGCGTACCACCTGTCCATGGCCTCGGGCTACAACCTCGTCGGCCGCCCGCCGGTGGTCGCCGTCGCGGACGGGCACGCGCGGGTCCTCGTACGGCGGGAGTCGCTGGCGGACATCCAGGAGCGCGACATCGGGCTGTGAGGCCGTACGGGGCGTGTACGGGGGGGGACGGACGGGGCCCGTACGGGGGCACGTACGGGCCCAGGCCCTGAGTCACCCGGACGGTCCGTATCCGGTACGCAGTGTGCACGAGCACAGAACACGGCGCACAGAACACAGCGCACAGAACACGGCGCACAGAGCACGGAGCCCAGAACTCCGTGCACACTGCACTCATCAGTTGTAGGATGACGGGGCAACCGGGCGCCCCCCACCCGGGATCAGGCCCTGAACCGCCCACATCGGGCCCGGACTCCAGGAGACACGCATGGCGCTGCAGGCAGCGGGACGGCAGTCCCTCGTGGACACCGTCGTGGACGCCCTGCGCGCCCAGCTGACCGCCGGCACCTGGCCGGTGGGCGAGCGCATCCCCACCGAGCACGCCCTGGCCGAACAGCTCCAGGTCGGCCGCAACACCGTCCGCGAAGCCGTACGCGTCCTCGTGCACGCCGGCATGCTGCGCTCCCGGCAGGGCGAGGGCACCTTCGTCCTCTCCCGTACCGACCCGGGCGACATCATGCGCGGCGTCCAGCGGGCCGGGGTCCGGGACGTACTGGAGCTGCGTATCGCCCTGGAGGCGGAGGCCGCCCGGCTCGCGGCCCAGCGGCACCGGCCGGAGGACCTGGAGCGGATGCGCGCCGCGCTGGACGCCCAGGCCGCGCTGGAGGCCGCCGGCGGGCAGCCGTTCGGCGGCGACCTGGAGCTGTACGCCGATCACGACGTCGCCTTCCACCGGGCCGTCGTGGAGGCCGCGCACAACACCGCGCTGACCGCCACGTACGCCTGGTTCAGCAGCTCCGTACGCGAGGCGCTGGTGTCCTCGCTCGGCGACGAGCTGATGCCGCGGATCGTGCACGGCGACCACCGGGCCGTCCTCGACGCGATCGCCTCCGGCGACCCGGAAGCCGCCGAACGGGCCGCCCGCGCGCTGCTGGAGCCGCCGAAACAGGCGGTGGAGGCGCTGCTCGCGGAGCGGTGAGCGGGCCCGTCCCCGCACCACCCCCTCTCGCAGAAACGTTTCCGCGCCCCCATGACGCGCCCCCATGACGCGCCCCCATGACGCGCCCCCATGACGCGCCCCCATGACGCGCCCCCATGACGCGCCCCCATGACGCGCCCCAAGGACCGCACCCGTCCAACCACCCCCACCCCACGCAAGGAGAGTCACCCACCCATGTCAGGGACCAGGCCCGAAGCACCACTGATCGACGCCGAGGAGGATCTGGCCCCGGCGCCGCCGGTCGCCGCGGCCCGCCGCCGGCTGCGCGCCCACCCGGTCCTGGTCCTGCTCGGCATCGTGCTCGCCTCACTGAACATGCGCGCCGCGCTGGCCGGCGTCTCCCCCCTTGTGAGCGAGATCGGCGACCATTACCACCTGGCCGCCACCGCGAGCAGCCTCGTGACCACCATCCCGCTCGTCTTCATGGGCCTCGGCTCGATCGCCGCGCCCCGGCTGGCCCGCCGCTGGGGCACCGAGACGGTGCTCTGCGGCGCGCTGGTCCTGCTGTGCGGCGGCATCCTGCTGCGTATCGCCCCGCCGGTCGTCGCGCTGTTCGTCGGCTGCGCTGTGGTCGGTACGTCCATCGCCCTGCTGAACGTCCTGATGCCCGGCCTGATCAAGCGGGACTTCCCGGAGAAGGCCGCGGGCATGACCGCCCTGTACTCGACGGCGATGATCCTGGGCGCCACCGTGTCGGCGGCCTCCGCCGTGCCACTGGAGAACGCACTGGGCGGCTGGCAGGGTTCGCTGGCCTCCTGGTCGCTGCTGGCCGCGGTCGCCGCCGTGGTCTGGATCCCGCAGGCCGTGATCGCGCGGCGCGGTACGCGGCACGGCCAGGCCGCCGCGACGCCGGCGCACGCCACCGAGGACGGGCCCAACCTGAGCCGTACGCCGCTGGCCTGGCAGGTCACGCTCTTCATGGGGTCGCAGTCGCTGATCGCGTACGTGATGATCGCCTGGATGCCGACGATCTTCACCGACCACGGGATGAGCAAGGCCACGGCCGGGCTGGTCTTCGCCTTCAGCACCCTGGTGCAGATGGCCGGTTCGTTCGTGGTCCCGATGCTCGCCGGCCGGATGCGGCGGCAGCGGCTGCTGGCCGTCGCCGTCACCGCCCTGATGGCCTGCGGCATCGTCGGCCTCCTGGTGGCCCCGGTGGCCGGCGCCTGGATCTGGGCCGTCCTCCTGGGCATCGGCCAGGGCGGCGCACTCGGCCTGGCCCTGACGATGATGGTGCTCCGCTCCGGAGACGCCCACACCGCCGCCCGCCTCTCGGGCATGGCCCAGACCTGGGGCTACCTCCTGGCCGCCGCCGGCCCCCTGGTCCTCGGCGCAGTCCACCAGGCGACACACGGCTGGACGGTGCCGATCGTCCTGCTGCTGGCCGTCTGCGTGGGCCTGGTGCTGCTGGGGATGGGCGCGGGGCGGGATCGGCGGATCGGGGCGTAGGGGAGGGGTCGCTTCGTTACGGGGCGGCCTGGTCGGGGCGCTCTCTGCACCGGCCCGGTGTCAGTGACGGGCACCGGTCCGTCGTCAGTGACGGTCCGTTGTCAGTGGCACCGGATATAACTCCCCCATGGCACTGACGTGGAAGTTGGTCATCGACAGCACGAACGCCCCCGCTCTCGCGGACTTCTGGGCCGCGGCCCTGGAGTACGAGGTCGAGAACCCGAGCGTTCTCGTCGAGCAGTTGCTGGCCGCGGGGCACATAGGCGACGAGGCGGTTGTCGTGCACCGTGGCCGCAAGACGTTCCGGGGGTATGCCGGCATCCGGCACCCTGAGGACCCGTTCGACGCGGCCAGTGGTGTCGGGCGTGGGCGGCGGCTGCTCTTCCAGGAGGTGCCCGAGGAGAAGGCGGGCAAGAACCGGCTGCACATCGACGTCCACAGTGGGCCCGGCGGCCTTGAGGCGCTGGTGGACCGGCTGGAGGAGTTGGGGGCGACGCGCGTCCGCGAGGTCGATCAGGGGCCTGCCGGGCGCTGGTGGCTGATGCGGGATCCGGAGGGGAACGAGTTCTGCGCGGTGTGAGCGGCAGCTGACGCGTTCCTTGCGTGGCCGTGAACGCGGGGGCCCGGCTGCCCCGTACGTCGGGAGACAGCCGGGCCTCTGTTCAGGACAGCGGACGGCGGAGGCGGAACGCGGGCTACTCCTCCCCCGCCAGCGTCAGCGACCGCAGCTTGCGGGCCGCGTACCAGGTCGCCAGGCCGGTCACGGCCACCAGGAGAATCACCGCGAGGGGCAGTCCCACTTCGGAGGTGATCGCGCCCTCCATAGCGATCTTCTGGCCCACCGCGAGGGCCCACTGCTGCACGCTCAGCGTCCGCGCGCCCGGTACGAGGTTGCCGAAGAGGGTCTCCCACACCAGGGCGTAGACCAGACCGAAGACGACCGCGTGCCGGCTGACCGTGCCGAAGAAGAGGAACAGCGCGCTGTACGCGACGGAGGCCACGGCCGCGGCGACCGCGTACGCGACCGCGATCTGCTGGCTGTTGCCGTTGAGGACGAAGCCGGCGATCAGTATCGGGACGGCCGAGAAGGCGGCCGTCACACCGATGGCCACGACCAGCTTGGTGAAGATGATCGAGGACCGGCGCAGCGGCTTGGCCAGCAGGTAGACCACCGACCCGTCGTCGATCTCGGGGCCGATCGCGCCCGTACCGGCGATGACGCCGATCAGCGGCACCATCGTGGCGAGCGCGAACGTGCCCAGTACGCCGTTGGCCGTGGAATCGTCGGCACCGGCCAGGGCCCGTACGGCGACGGCGATGACGATCAGGAGGGCGGGCAGCGCGAAGAGGATCAGCGCGCGGCGCCGGCCGAGGAGGGCCCGGTAGGTGAGCCGGGCGACGGTGGGGTTGAAGAACGACGGGGCCGCCGAGGGGCCCGTGGCGGGGGCCGGGGACGGGTCCGGCCGGACCGATGAGGTCGCTGACATCGCTTTCAGGCTCCTTTCAGGCCGCGACGAGGTAGGAGAAGACCGATTCCAGGGACTCGTCGGAGGGCGAGACCGTCAGGAGGCGGATGCCGTGGTCGCGGGCGACGCGCGGCAGCAGGGAGGTGAAGCGCGGGAAGTCGACGGCCTGGACGCGCAGCGCGCCTTCCTGGAGGTCCACCTCGATACCGGCCGTGGAGGGGTCGGCGATCAGGGCGGCGGCCAGCGCGCGGTCGTCGGAGGAGCGGATGAGGTAGCGGTGCGGCCGGTCCGTCATCAGGCGGCGGATCTTGCGGAAGTCACCGGACGCGGCATGCCGCCCGGCGACCACCACCTCGATGTGCGAGGCCAGCTGCTCGACCTCTTCGAGGATGTGGGACGAGAACAGGACCGTGCGGCCCTCGGCGCCCATCCTCCGCAGCAGGTCCATCAGCTGCATCCGCTGGCGCGGGTCCATGCCGTTGAACGGCTCGTCCAGCAACAGTACGGACGGGTCGTGGACCAGCGCCGACGCCATCTTCACGCGCTGGCGCATGCCCTTGCTGTACGTGGAGATCTTGCGGTCCTGCGCGTACTCCATCTCGACGGTGGCCAGCGCGCGCCGCGCGGCGTCCCGGCCCAGGCCGTGGAGTTCGGCGTTGGCGACGACGAACTCGCGGCCGGTGAGGAAGTCGTACATCGCCTCCCGCTCGGGCACGATGCCGATGTCGCGGTAGATGCGTTCGTTGCGCCAGATGGGGCGTCCGTCGAGGGTGACGGACCCGCCGGACGGGGCGAGGAAGCCGCCCATCATGTTGATCAGGGTGGACTTGCCCGCGCCGTTGGGGCCCAGGAGGCCGGTGACACCGGGGCCTATCGTCATGGTGATGTCGTTGACGGCAACGACGTTGCCGAACCAGCGGGAGACGTGGTCGATCTGGATGGTCGTCATGGGCGCGGCCCGTTCCTTCGGGGGCTGGTGGCGGGCGTCGGGTGCGCCTTCAGGGGCGCGGGGCGGGCGATCACAGGCCGGCCTTGCGGTAGCGGCGCATCAGCAGGGCGTACGAGCCCGCGATGGCCAGCAGGGTGACCAGGAGGGCCGCCAGCCCGGCCGCGGTGGACGGCTGGACCTCGTCGGGGAACGACGCGGTGCCCCCGAGGAACGTCGCCTGCACACTGTCGATCAGGGTGACGGGCGAGAACAGCGCGAGCCAGCCCACGACCCCTTCCTGGCCCTGTACGGCGGCGATGCCCTGGACGGCGCTCACCGCCGCGTACGGAATCGTCAACGCGGCGATGACGGCGGCGACACCGAAGCCGCGGCGCGGGGTCAGCGCGGAGATCACCAGGCCGACGCCGGCGAAGAGCAGCGAGAGCAGCGCCACCGAGACCAGGCCCTGGGCCATCCCCTTGGTCTGGTCGACGAAGTCCATCTTGGCCAGCAGCGCGCCGACGAAGAGGATCAGCAGCGGCGCGGCGGTCAGGATGAACAGGGCACTGGCCATGGCCGCGAACTTCGCCACCACGTAATCGATACGTTCGATCGGGCGCGAGAAGTACAGCGGCACCGTCTTGAAACGCAGGTCCCGGGAGACGGACTGCGGTGCCTGAGCGGCCAGGTAGAGGCCGATGACCGCCTGGAGGAAGATCGCGTACTGGGTGTACGCCACCGGCAGGTCCTTCATCTTCGTGAACACCGCGACCGCCACCATGATGGCCGCCGGCAGGCACATGACGGCGAACAGCAGCATCGGCAGCACCTTGGACTTCGGCGAGCGGCCGAGTCCGTAGGCACCGCGCAGGCTCTGCGAGAAGAGGGAGCGGCGGGCGTAGGCGCGGCCCAGGCGGGGGCCGTCGAAGTGCCGGTAACCGATGTCGTGGATGACGTCCTGCGCCGCTGCGGCGGTGGCGGGGTTCCTGGTCTCAGGCGGCATCGGGGGCGCCTCCGTCCTTGGTGGCTCGGTGGGCGGTCGTCGCGGAGGCGGTGGGGTGGGACGCGGCGGAGTGGGGTGCGGTGGGGCGCGCCGCAGTGGGCTGCGCGCCGTCCGCACCCGGCGCGCTCGCCGCGTCACCGCTCTGGAAGACCTCGGAGATGCGGTGCCGGCGCTGTTCCATCCTGACCAGGCCGAGACCGAGACCGGCGACGGTGTCGCGCAGCAGGTCGTACGTCTCCTCGCCGGTGGCCTCCACGTACAGCACGTGGGCCGCGGAGGCGCCGCTCTCCGAGCCGGGGGCCGCGGTGGTCACCGCGATCCCGGCGCGGGTCAGGGCCGCGCGCAGCGCCGCCGTGCCGTCCGGATGCTCGTCGGTGTCCGTGACCTCGATGGCGAGGGAGGCGGTGAGCTGGGTGAAGTCGTCGGTGGCGGAGGAGCGCAGCAGCCGGCCGCCGTCGATGACGACGACATGGTCGCAGGTGCGCTCCAGCTCGCCGAGCAGGTGCGAGGTGACCAGGACCGATATGCCGAAGTCGGTGTGCACGCGGCGGATCAGGCCCAGCATCTCGTCACGGCCGACCGGGTCCAGGCCGTTGGTCGGCTCGTCCAGGAAGACCAGCTGCGGATCGTGGACCAGCGCCTGCGCCAGCTTCACCCGCTGCTTCATGCCCGTCGAGTAGCCGCCGATGGGGCGGTAGCGCTCCTCGTAGAGGCCGACGTGCCGCAGCGTGTCGGCGGTGCGCTCGCGGGCCGCGGTCGGCGGCAGGCCCGACATGCGCGCCATGTGGACGACGAACTCGGTGGCCGAGACGTCGGGCGGCAGGCAGTCGTGCTCCGGCATGTAGCCGACGCGCTCCCGGATGGCGCCGCCCTCCCGGGCCACGTCCAGGCCGAGGACGGTCGCGGACCCCTCGCTGGCCGGGGCGAGACCCAGCAGCAGCTTGATCAGGGTGGACTTGCCGGCGCCGTTGGCACCCACCAGGCCGGTCACCCCGGGGCCGATGTCAACGGTGAGCCGGTCCAGCGCGGTCACCCGCGGGTACCGCTTGCTCAGGCTTTCGGTCACGATCACAGTCACGTCATCGACGGTAGTGGCGCGCACCACAGCGGTCGTCAGACCTGGCGGCTGGATCGGGGTCCGACCACAGGCGTAGGGGCCCGTAGGGGAGGTCCTGCTTTCGGTCCCCCTGGAGTGCGGGCCGGGGCGCGGTGGACGGGAGGCGCGAGTTTTCCACAGGCGCGGACCGACCCCTTGACGTCGCCGCCAGGCATTGTCACATTCATCAGTGTCAAGTTACGGGCACGTACCGCGATGGACGGTTTACGGGACGGACGGTTGGCGATGACCTCAGCGACAGGGGCCGCAGCGGCCCGGAGGGGCGGCGGGAGGCGTGAACTCCCCGCCGAGCTGCGGGGGTTCAGGGAAGTGCAGCGACTGGCGTACGCCTGCGCCGAGGCGGTCGCCGCGCAGCTCAGGCCGGGGGTGACGGAGCGGGAGGCGGCGCGGATGCAGCGCGTGTGGCTGCGCGAGCGCGGTGTCCGGGACTGGTTCCACCTGCCCTTCGCCTGGTTCGGCGACCGTACGGCGTTCACGGGCTTCCGCATACCGCTCCAGTTCTTCCCCACCGACCGGCGCCTGGAGCCCGGGATGGCGTTCATCCTCGACATGGCGCCGGTCCACCAGGGATACACCGCCGACATCGGATACTCCGGCTGCCTGGGCCTCAACCCGGTCCACGACCGGCTGCTGGCGGACCTCGAAGCCCATCGCGAGCTGATCCTGCGCGAGGTGCGCGAACGCCGCCCGCTGCGCGAGATCTACGAGGACGTCGAACGGCTCATGGTCCGGCAGGGCTATGTGAACCGGCACCGCGCCTACCCCTTCGGCGTCATAGCCCACAAGATCGACCGGGTGAAGGCCCGCCGCTGGTCCCCCACCGTGTTCGGGTTCGGCACGCAGTCCCTCAAGGGCCTGGCCTCCGACGCGCTGCACGGCCACCGCGACGGCTGGTCGCCGCTGTGGAGCCCGTACAGGTTCTCCGACCACCCACCGCAGCCGGGCCTGTGGGCGGTCGAACCCCACCTCGGGTTCCGGGGGACGGGCGCGAAGTTCGAGGAGATCCTCGTCGTGACGGACTCCGCCGACCCGCAGGAAAGCGCCTTTTGGCTGGACGACGATCTGCCGCACGTGCGGCGCTGGCAGGAGGAGAAGGCCGCATGAGCAAGCCGGGGCAGGGGCGAGGACCGGGGCAGGGGGCGGATCAGGGCGGGCTCGCAGGCGCTCGCGAGCGCTGGGTCCGTACGGGTGGAGTGGAGCTGTGTGTCGCGGAGTTGGGCGACGCCGAGCGGCCCACCGTGGTGCTGGTGCACGGCTACCCGGACAGCAAGGAAGTGTGGTCGGAGGTGGCCCGCGGCCTGGCCGACCGCTTCCACGTGGTGCTGTACGACGTACGCGGCTGCGGCCGGTCCACCGCGCCCAAACCGTTGCGCGGCGGTTTCACACTGGAGAAGCTGACCGACGACTTCCTCGCCGTCGCGGACGCGGTGAGCCCGGACCGGCCGGTCCACGTGGTCGGCCACGACTGGGGCTCGGTGCAGGCCTGGGAGTTCGCGACGGTGCGGCACACCGAAGGCCGGATCGCCTCCTTCACCTCGATGTCCGGCCCGTCGCTGGACCACTTCGGCCACTGGATCAAGAAGCGCGCGTCCCGCCCCACCCCGCGCCGCGCCGCCCAGCTCCTGAACCAGGGCGCCAAGTCCTGGTACGTCTACATGCTGCACACCCCGCTCCTGCCCGAGCTGGCCTGGAAGGGCCCCCTCGGCAAGCGCTGGCCGAGGATCCTCCAGCGGGTGGAGAAGGTGCCGCCGGGTGACTACCCGACGCCGTCCCTGCCCACGGACGCGGCGCACGGCGCATGGCTCTACCGCGACAACGTCCGTGCCCGGCTGCGCCGCCCGCGCGCCGACGCCTACGCCCACTGCCCGGTACAGCTGATCACGCCCACCGGCGACGCCTTCCTGTCCGAGCGGCTCTACGACGATCTCGACCACTGGGTGCCGCAGCTGGTGCGGCGCACCCTCCCGGCCAGACACTGGGTGCCGCGCACGCGGCCGGACCAGCTGGTCGCCTGGATCAGCGAGTTCGTGACGTCCAAGGAGGAGGGTGAGGGCGACCCGGCCAAGGAGATCGTCGCCCCCGGCCCGTACGCCGACCGGTTCGGCGGGCAGCTGGTGCTGGTCACCGGTGCCGCCAGCGGCATCGGGCGGGCCACCGCCTTCGCGTTCGCCGAGGCGGGCGCGCGCGTCGTCGCCGTCGACCGGGACGCCGAGGGCGCGGCCCGTACGGCCGACCTGGCCCGGCTGGTCGGCGCCCCGCAGGCCTGGGCCGAGATGGTGGACGTCTCGGACGAGGCCGCCATGGAGAAGCTGGCCGACAAGGTCGCCGCCGAGTACGGCACCGTCGACGTGCTGGTCAACAACGCCGGCATCGGCCTGTCCGGCGCCTTCCTGGACACCACCACCGAGGACTGGAAGAAGGTGCTGGACGTCAATCTGTGGGGTGTCATCCACGGCTCCCGGCTCTTCGGCCGGCAGATGGCCGAGCGCGGCCAGGGCGGCCACATCGTCAACACCGCCTCCGCCGCCGCCTTCCAGCCCTCGAAGATCCTGTCCGCGTACGGGGCCTCCAAGGCGGCAGTCCTGATGCTCAGCGAGTGCCTGCGCGCGGAACTGGCCGGTCAGGGCATCGGTGTCACGGCCATCTGCCCCGGCATAGTGAACACCAACATCACCGCGACGGCCCGCTACACCGGCCTGACCGCCGACGAGGAGAAGCGCCGCCAGGCCAAGGTCTCCAGGATGTACGGGCTGCGCAACTACCCGCCGGAGAAGGTCGCCGACGCGATCCTGCGCGCGGTCGTGCGCAACGAGGCGGTCGTCCCCGTCACACCCGAAGCGCGCGGCGCCCACCTGCTGTCCCGCTTCATGCCTCGTGCGCTGCGCGCACTGGCCCGCGTCGATCCGCCCGTGTGAGTGCGTGCGCCGCGGTGCGGGCATACCGGGGCGGACGCGCCACCGCCCCGGCGACTCCCTCCCTCACGTCCCACGTCAGGAGCCCAAGCGTGAGCACGAACCCCGCCGAACCGGAGGAACACCACACGATCGCACCCCGCCGGGTCTCGTTCGACTGGCGCGAGACCCCGCTGCACTGGATACCGGACGAACCGACCGCCACCCACGTCATCAACGTGCTCCACCTGCTGCTGCCCGCCGGCGAGCGCTGGTTCGTCAAGGTCTTCAAGGAAGCCCTGCCCCTGGTCCGCGACCCCGCCCTCCTCAAGGACGTCAAGGGCTTCATGGGCCAGGAAGCCACCCACAGCGTCCAGCACGCCTACGTCCTGGAACACCTCGCCCACCAGGGCCTGGACACCGCCCCCTACACGCAGCACGTCGACTTCCTCTTCGAGTACCTCCTCGGCGAGCAGCCCCCCTTCGCCGCCCCGATACCCACCCAGGAGTGGCTGCGCTTCCGGCTGTCCCTCATAGCCGCCATCGAGCAGTTCACGGCCGTCCTCGGCAACTGGGTGCTGCACGCCGAGGGCCTGGACCGGGCCCGCCCCGACCCGGTCATGCTCGACCTGCTGCGCTGGCACGGCGCGGAGGAGGTCGAGCACCGCGCCGTGGCCTTCGACATGTACGAGCACACCGGTGGCGAGGGCCTGCCCCGCTACGCCCGCCGTGTCCTGGGCATGGCCGTCACCGCGCCCGTCCTGCTGTACCTGTGGGCCTGGGGCGCCGCCTACCTGATACGCCACGACCCGCAGCTCGCCGGCCGCCTGCGCTACTCCCTGCGCGCGCACAACCGGGCCGTACGCGCCCAGCTCCTGCCGACATGGCGTGAGCTGGGCGCCGCCGTACCGCGCTACCTGAAGCGGTCGTACCATCCCTCGCAGGAAGGGTCGCTGCGCAAGGCCGTCGCATACCTGGCGTCCTCCCCGGCTGCCCGCGCCGCGGCGGGTGCGGTGGGCCGCGCGGCCATCTCGTAAGGAGCACCGCATTGACCGACCAGTCGCCGCCGCCGGCCGAGTACCGCATCGAGGACCTGGCCCACCTCAGCGGCACCTCGGTCCGCACCATCCGCGCCTACCAGGACCGCGGCCTCCTCCCCAAGCCGGAGCGCCGCGGCCGGGCCAATGTCTACGGCGACGCACACCTGGAGCGCCTGCGCCGCACCGCCGACCTGCTCGACCGCGGCTACACCCTCGCCAGCATCAAGGAACTCCTGGAAGCCTGGGACACCGGCCGCGGCCTCGGCGGCGTCCTGGGCCTGGTCGCCGAGATAGACGGACCGTGGAGCGACGAGGAGGCGGCCTGCATCACTCGCGAGGAACTGGACGCCGCGTTCGGCGGCACACCGGACGAAGAGGCCCTGGCGGACGCCGTCGAACTCGGCGTCCTCGAACGCCTCCCCGGCAGCGACGACGCCTTCCGCGTCCCCAGCCCCCAGGAACTGGCCGTCGCCGCCGAACTGCACTCCGCGGGCGTCCCCCTCACCGCCATCTCCGGCCACCTGCGCGAACTCCGCGGCCAGGTCGAGCACATAGCGGCCCGCTTCCTCGACTTCACCACCGAGTACGTCTTCCACCCCTACCTCGACCACCAGCCCACCGACGCCGAAGCCACCGAGGCAGCCGGCCTCGTACGCCGCCTCCGTCCCCTCGCCCAGCAAACCGTCGACGCCGAACTGGCCCGCGCCATGCGCACCTTGGCCACCCGCTACATCCACCATCACCTCGGCGACATCAGCGAACTGGAAGCACCGGGGAAGCCGCCTTCGTCTGCCGATGGCTCGGTGGGCGGACGGGGCGGTCAGCGGACAGGTGGATGCGTGAGTGGGCCGATGGGTGGGGGATCGGGAGGGGGCTCGGATGGGGGCTCGGGTGAGGCGGCCGGTGGGGCAGGTGCGGCGGCCGACGCGAGCGACCGGATCATGGTTGCGCTCCCCGCCGAGACCATCCACGCCGTACGCGACCTGGTCGGACCCGAGAACGTGGCCGCCTTCATCGCCGCAGCCGCCCAACGCGAGGTCCACGCCCGCACCCTGGACGAGCTGACCGCCCGCCGCACCTCAGCCCACTGACCACTGACCGCTGACCGCTGACCGCTGACCGCTGACCGCTGACCGCTGACCGCTGACCACCGAACGCCGGGTTCCCCCGCTCCGGCTCCGGTCGCGGCTCCGGTTTCGGCTCCGGTCGCGGCTCCGGCTCCGGCTCAGTCGAGGATCATGTCACCGAATACGACCTTGCTGTTCCAGTTGTGCCCTCCCCAGTTGTACGAAGCGGTGGACGGTGCGTAGGTGTGCTTGCCGAAGGTGACGGCGCCGACGTCCCGGCCACCGTGGCTGTCGGCCACGGCCGTGCCGGTGGTGAACAGGGCGGCGACAGCGGTCAGAGACAGTGCGCCGAGGGCGGTGGCGGTAGGTATGCGCATGGGGCCTTCTTTCCTCATCTGCACGGACTCCCTCATCCGATCCCGCCGCGCCCCCGGCCGCCATTCAGCCGCATCCACTCGGGGCCGGCGAGCGAGGGCCGCCGGGGAGGGATGAAGCCAGGTGGCGAGGCCCGGTCAGGCCAGATGGCGAAGCCTGGTGAGGCCACGTGGCGAAGCCTGGTGAGGCCAGATGGCGAGACCCGGTGAGGCCCTACCGAGCCGGGTCCGCGATCCAGTTGCCGTGGAAGCCGTAGGGCACTCGCTGGGGCAGGTGGACCGTGGCCACCGGCCCCCCGGATATGTCGTCCGCATCGAGGATCACCAGATCGCTGGTGTCCTTGGACGCGTCGTAGACGTAGGTGAGCAACCACCCGGGGCCGCCCGGCCGGTCGTCCGCCGGGGCGAACGCCGCTTCGGCGGGTGTGCGGCCGGGACCGAAGTCGTGCCGGGTGCTGGTGCCGGTGTGCAGGTCGTACCGGATCAGTGCGCCCGGTGTCGGGCCGGCCCCGGGGCCCCCGGCCCGCGTGATGTGCCCGAACCTGGCGTCCAGCCCCGCCAGCCGGTCGTCGATACGCGGGAACTCGCCCGACTGGTCGTCCACCTGCTCCTCGACGACCTTCCCCGAGGTGAGGTCGACGGTCCACCGCCACAGGGTGGGCAGCGACTTCAGTTCGAGCGCCGGGTAGCGGCAGACGTAGAGGACGATGCGGCCCCGGCCGTCGTCGTAAGCGTTCAGGGAGTGGAAGACGTAGCAGGGATCGATGGCGAACCAGCGAATGTCACCGTGTGGGTCGTCGCGGCGCAGCACACCGAGCCGGGCGCCGTACTCCGCGTCCCACCCGTACGGCATACCGCGTGCCTGACGGTCGTAGACGAGCGGGAGGTCCATGAAGACGACGTGCCCGGCCGTCAGGTGGAAGTCGTGCATCATCGTGGGCGCCCCCACTTCGACGGGGCGGCTCACCACCAACGCGCCGGAAGCGTCGGCACGGTGGTAGGTCAGGTACGGCGGCTCCGCGGCACCGTACCCGAAGAAGTGCAGCTCACCCGTGGTCGGGCAGGTCTTCGGGTGGGCGGTCATGGCGGTGGTCAGCCGGCCGTCGAAGTCGTACGGGCCGACGGTCTCCAGCTCGTGCCCCGGACGGCAGTCGAGTTCGTACGGGAAGGACGACTCGACCAGGGCCAGGGTGCGGCCGGCGTGGTGGACGACGTGGGTGTTGGCGACCCCGGCGGTCAGGTCGGCGCGCCCCTGCCCGTCGCGGACCGGTGCCCCGTCGGTGAAGGTCGACGTGCGGACCCAGCGGTTGCGGTACGAGACGGCTTTGCCGCCCTCCAGGCGGACGCCGTGGACCATGCCGTCACCGAAGAACCAGTGCGCCGACGCGGCGTCCCGGGGGTTGGGCCCGTTGCGCAGGTACCAGCCCGTCAGCTCGGGCGGTATCGCGCCGGAGACGGGCAGCTCGTAGGTGGTGAGCTCCTCCATCACCGGGGCGAAGTTCCCCGCCAGGTGCGGGGCCGCTGCGGAAGCGGGACCGGAACGTGAACCGGGCGCCGGGACGGCGGAACCGGGAGCGTGTGTCGTCATGCGGGACGAGCCTCCTGTACGTAGGGGTGTCCGCCGGCCTTCTCCAGGAAGCGGGCTCGCGCTCGCTCCGGATAGCTCGCGGTGAAACGCAGCGGGACGACGAAAGTGCTGACGTGGATGCAGATCATGCCGGTCAGGCCCAGCCCGTAAGCCGTGACCAGGGCCTGCCCTGCCGCGGCGAACGTGAAGGACGCCGCCCAGGCAGCGGTGAGCACGTAATTGATCCGCAGGAACAGCCGGGTCCGCCAGACCTCGGGCGGCGCCTTGCGGCGGGCTATGGCGAGGGTGAAGGGCCGACGGACCGCCATGGAACCCCAGGTGACCAGCGCCAGCCAGCCCGAGGACAAGGCTCCGTCATAGACCCGGAGGCCACTGTCCGGACGGAAGAAGGCCAGGACCGTGATGCCCGCGAAGAACACGAGGCTGCCGTACTCCAGGACCCGCAGCGACGGCGACCATCCGTCGGCACGGTCCATGAAGAGCAGCACGCTACCGAGCACCAGGGCCAGCAGCGCGGCCCACTGCCACGATGCCCAGGCCACGGCCCCGTAAGCGATCCACGGCAAGAACCCCCGCAAGTACGTCATTGAGTCTCGACTCCCCCGACCGTCCGACCTTCCAACTTCGACATGTCGAAGCTAGAACGTCCTGCATTGACGTGTCAAGACTGGAAGGTAAAGTGGCGGTCATGAGCCTCCGCCACGCCGTTCTGGGCCTGCTGGCCGAATCCCCCGCCAGCGGCTACGACTTGATGAAGACGTTCGACGCGTCGCTCGCGCACGTCTGGCCGGCCACCCAGAGCCAGGTCTACGGGGAGCTGAACAAACTGACCACGGCAGGCCTCATCGAGGTGGTCGCCCACGGCCCTCGCGGACGCAAGGAGTACGCCATCACCAAGGCGGGCCGGGCCGAGCTGCACCACTGGCTCATCGAGGTGGAGCCGGTCGGCCCGCAGCGCCACGACGGGCTGCTGCGCGTCTTCTTCCTCGGCGTCCTGACACCGCTGGAGGCACGTACGTACCTGCTGCAGCAGGCGGAACGGGCCGCCCGCGCCCACGCCGGTTACCAGGAACTGGCGGACGCCGGCCTCTGGGACGAAGAGATGATCGCTGTGTACGGGCGGATCGCCCTGGAATTCGGGCTGCGCCAGACCGCCATGGTGGAGGAGTGGGCCAACTGGGCGGCCAAGGAGATCAATTCCGACGTGGCCCGCCGCTCCAGGGAGGCAGTCAGGGAACAGGCCCAGGGAGGCGATCCGGAACAGGGGCAGGGGGAGTAGAACGGGGGGAGCAGCCAGCCAGCCCTCAGGGACAAAGCCAAGGACGGCCCCCGAACGGGCTCAAGGGCGGACCTAAGGACGGGCCCCAGAACGGACCCAAGGACGGGCTCAAGGACGGCCGAGGACGGACCCAGGACGGTTCAAACTGTCCTAACGTCCCTCGCCACCGAACGCGCCGTGCAGGAACAGCTCCACCAGTTCCCGCGTCCCGAGCGCCCCTTGCCTGCCGGCGTCGTCCCCCGCTTCCGCCGCCGTGGCCTGGCTCAGCGCCAGGAAGACCCTGGCCAAGGCTTCCGGTGCCATCCGCAGCCGTTCCCGCTCGGGTTCGAACAGGGTGGTGACTGCTGCCAGCGGAGCCGCCAGCGCCTCCGCACGGCTCCCGGGTGCGGGCGCACCCGCGTCCGCGTCACCCGCCGCTCGCGCCTCACGCCCCCGTAGGTGCCCGGTCGCGTGCAGCGCGCCGATCACCGAGCCGATACGGGACAGGTGCTCGCGCATCGCGTCCAGCGCCTCAGCCAGCCGGTCCGCGAGCGGCTGGTGCAGGGAAACGGCCGCCAGGGCGGCGAGCAGGGCGTCCGGGCGGAGCGCCTCGGCCACACAGGCCGCCAGCAGCGCGTCCTTGTCCTCGAAGACGCGGAAGATCGTCGCCTCACCGATGCCCGCGGCACGCGCCACCTTCGCCGTGGTCACGCCCGCGCCGTACTCGGCCACCAGCGGCAACGCGGCCTTCACGATCATCGACCGGCGCTCGTCGGCGCTCATTCCGGGCGCGCGGCGACGCCTCACCGGTGCCTCGGATGTCCCCGCCGTCTCCACTGCCTCAGCCATGCCGCCAACGTACGCGAGCGGGTACGCCATGCCGGAACCAGACTCCGGCGGAGGCGCCGTACACCGCCCCTGAACCGCCCCGCCCCATCCCGCCCCATTCCACCCCATCCCGCCTCGTCCCGCCGTGCCCCCGCATGCTCAAGACGTCACAGCCCCGGCGCACCCCAGACCGGGAACCACCGGCTCAGGTCCGACTCGATCTCCAGGTCGCTGGCCAGCATGGCCCGGATTTCCAGTTCGAGCACGTTGTCACGCTTCTCGGCCGCCCCGCCCGGCCCTGTCTGCGGGGCGAAGGGGTAGAACGTGCCGCGCTTGTAGAGATAGACCAGCGCGAGCGGCCTGCCCCGGTCGTCCCGGAAACCCATCAGCGAACACAGCAGTTGCGGGCCGAATCCGGTGCTCTCCAGGGAACTGTTGACCGTGTGCAGATCGTTCACCAGCCCCGCACTGTCCTCGGGCTCGTGCCGCGCGAGCATCCACGTGTAGCCGTACTCATCCTGGCTGAACTCTGCCGGGGCGCCCAGGAGCTCGCGTACCTCCTCCTGGATGCCCCGGAACGCGCCGCCCTCGACGCTCGCGAAACACACCGAGCCCAGGCCGGTGGGCCGGAACCCGGCCGCTGCCTGGAGGGTGACGGCCGCGGAGGGGAGCGCGAACAGCCGGTCGAGGTCAGGGCGTACCGGCTTGCTGCGTCCGAGAATGGTGTCCAGGAATCCCATACGGCCTCGCTGCCTCTCTCCCTAAGCCGCCGATCTGCGTCCTAGCCCCCCATGTGGCCGATCTGCCTCTCAGCTCCCCGTGTAGCCGATCTGCGTCATAGCTCCCCGTGTGGCCGATCTACGTCCTACGGGCGCCCCAGCTGCGCCGAGATCCGCCCCAGCTGCTCCAGCCGCTGTTCCAGCGTCGGGTGCGAGGACAGCAGCCGCCCGAAGCTCTCCTTCGAGAACGCCGGGACGAAGAAGAACGCGTTGAACGGCTCCGCCTTGCGCAGGTCCCGCGTCGGGATCCGCGCCATCTGCCCGGTGACCTTGGTGAGCGCGGCGGCCAGCGCCGACGGCCGGCCGGTCAGGACCGCCGCGGCCCGGTCGGCGGACAGCTCCCGGTAGCGCGACAGCAGCCGGGTGAGCAGGAAGCTGATGGCGTAGACCACAGCGCTGACCAGCGTGACGACCAGGACGGCGATCGCCGCGTTGTTGTCCCGGCTGTTGCGGCCGACGCCGCTCCACAGGGCCGCGCGCGTGATGATCCCGGCCAGCACGCCCAGGAACGAGGCGATCGTCATGACCGCGACATCGCGGTGCGCGACGTGCGACAGCTCGTGCGCCAGTACGCCTTCCAGTTCCTCCGGCTCCAGCCGCCGGAGCAGGCCGGTCGTCGCGCACACCATGGCGTTCTTCTGGTTGCGGCCGGTCGCGAAGGCGTTCGGTACGTCGGACTCGGCGACGGCGACACGCGGCTTGGGCATGTCGGCGAGCGCGCACAGCCGGTCCACGGCGCCGTGCAGTTCGGGCGCCTGCTCCGGAGTGACCTCGCGCGCCCCCATGCTGAAGGCCGCGATCCGGTCACTGAACCAGAACTGCGCGACGAACATGGCGCCCGAGATGAGCAGCACCACGATCCACGCGCCCTTGAGGAGCACCAGCAGCGCGCCCACGACGACCACGTACAGCAGGCCGATGAAGAACATCGTCGTGACCATGCGTGACGTCAGGCCGCGGTCGGGGGCGAATCGGGTTCGTGCCATGCCTCTCAGTCCTCCAAACCGCAGAGTCCGCAGAGTCCACCCGAGGAACCGCGTCGGCGCCTCTGACCCGATTCTCCCTCGTGTCCGCGGTCAACGGCGTAAAGCGCAGGCCATGGATCTGCCCGCACGCCCGTGACCGACGGCGCGCAGCGACGGTACGGGCGAGTACCTGCCCCTCACCGCCCCAGCCCGCCCTACGACCGTCCCTACCGCCCCAACTGCGCCGCCCCCTCCGCGGCGATCTTCTCGAACACCGCGAGATCGGCTTCGAAGACCGAGTCGGCGATCGGCCAGTGCAGCACGATCTCGTCGATGCCGGCCTCCGCGTGTGCACCAGCGAAGTCCACGAAGGCGTCGACGGAAGCGAGCGGACGGTCCGGCGTGAAGCCGGTGAGCATGATCCTGTCCAGTTCTCCGGCGTCCCGGCCGGCCTCGGCGCACGTCTTGCCGAGACGTTCCACCTGGCCGCGTACCGCCTCCAGGGACTCGGCGGCGGTGCCGTTCGCGGAGACCTTCGGATCGCCGGTGGTCACCCACGCCTGGCCGTGGCCGGCCGCCAGCCGCATTCCACGCGGCCCGGTCGCCGCGATCGCGAACGGCAACCGGGGCCGCTGTACGCAGCCGGGGATGTTGCGCACCTCGTGGGCGCGGTAGTGCACACCGTCGTACGAGACCACGTCCTGTGTCAGCAGCCGGTCGAGCAGCGGTACGAACTCACCGAAATGGTCGGCGCGTTCCCGGGGCGTCCAGGGCTCCTGGCCGAGCGCCGTGGCGTCGAAACCGGAGCCGCCGGCACCGATACCCAGGGTGATCCGCCCGTCGCTGATGTCGTCCAGGGAGATCAGTTCCTTGGCGAGGGTGACCGGGTGCCGGAAGTTCGGGGAGGTGACAAGCGTGCCGAGGCGCAGCCGGGATGTCGCGGCGGCGGCTGCGGTCAGGGTCGGCACCGCTCCGAACCACGGTCCGTCCCGGAAGCTCCGCCAAGAGAGGTGGTCATAGGTGTACGCGGTGTGGAAGCCCAGCTCCTCGGCGCGCTGCCACACCTCCCGGCCGCCCTCGGACCAGCGGTGGACAGGAAGGATCACGGTGCTCAGTCGCATGGGTACGAGCCTACGGCGGCGCGACGGCGGCCCCGGGCGCCGCGGGGAACACCTGCACGCGGGAGACACAAGCCGTACGCGCGGGGTGCACATCGCCGTACACGCGCACCCGATGCCCTCCGTACGCCCCTCCCCGCATCCGTACGCCTGCCGGCCCGAACCGGTGCGGGCCCGGCTCAGCCCTTGGGCGGGTACGTCCGGTACCCGCTCCCGTACGGCCCGGCGCTCGTCCGCCTACGGCCGGGTACCCGTTCCCGTACGGCCGTCCGGCACCCGCCGGAGTACGTCCGGGGCCGCGGACACGGCCCCCGGCACCGTCAAGCTCATGCGCGCGACCCGCCGCACGCCTGTGCGCGCATATGCGCGAAGATGGATTGCGTGACTGATGCCTCCGCAGAGCCACCCCTGGCGCCCGGGCCCGACGGTAAAACGATCCGGCTGATCGCCACCGACCTCGACGGCACGTTGCTGCGTGACGACAAGACGGTCTCCGGCCGGACGGTCGCCGCGCTGGCCGCCGCCGAGCGGGCAGGCATCGAGGTCTTCTTCGTGACCGGCCGGCCCGCCCGCTGGATGGACGTGGTCAGTGACCACGTGCACGGGCACGGACTGGCGATCTGCGCGAACGGCGCGGCCGTCGTCGATCTCCACCACGGCCGCCGCATCGTCGAGATGAGCCCCCTGGAGCGCCCGGAAGCGCTCTCCGTCGTGCACGCGCTGCGCGCCGCCGCTCCCGGTACGACGTTCGCGGTCGAGCGGGCCGCCGGCATCAACTACGAGCCGGGCTACCCGCCCTTCCACCTCGAACCGGCCGCCGTCATCGCGCCCGCGGAGAAGCTGCTGGCCGACCTGAGCCCGGAGGACCGTCGCTCCCCCCTGAGCCCGGACCAGCCCGTCCTCAAGCTCCTGGCCCACCACCCCGACCTGGACCCGGACGCCTTCCTGGACCTCGCCCGCACGGAGGCGGGCGCGTACGCCGCCTTCACCCGGTCCAGCCCCACCGCGCTCCTGGAGATCAGCGGGCTGGGCGTCAGCAAGGCCGGTACGCTGGCGCGCTGCTGTGCGGAGCGCGGCATCACCTCCGACCAGGTCGTCGCCTTCGGGGACATGCCCAACGACATCGAGATGCTGGCCTGGGCCGGCACCGCGTACGCGATGGCGAACGCGCACCCCGCCGTACTGGCCGCGACGGACCTGCACACGGCCGGCAACAACGAGGACGGGGTCGCGGCCGTCATCGAACGCATCCTTGAGCAGCGCTGACCGCGGACTGCCCCGTCACCTCAGCCGCACCCCCCGACTCGCCAGCCACGGCACCGGGTCGATCCCCGAGCCCATCTGTGGTGTGCGGCGTACCTCGAAGTGCAGGTGGGGCCCGGTGGAGTTGCCGGTCGTACCCGAGAGGGCGATCCGCTGCCCCGGCCGCACCCGCTGTCCGGGGCGGGCCAACGCCGCCGACAGGTGCGCGTACTGCGAGAAGGCCCCCGCGCCGTGCTGGACCACCATGCTGATCCCGAAACCGTCACCGCAGGTCAGGCTGGTGACATGGCCCCACCCCACGGACCGTACGGGGGTGCCGACCGGCACCGCGAAGTCCTGGCCTGTATGGCCGTGCGCCCAGCGGCGGCCGGAACCGCCGAAACCGGCGGACAGTACGTAGTGCTCCACCGGTCGGGTCCACTTACCGCCCCGGTCCTTGCCGCCCGGGTCCTTACCGCCCGGGTCCTTACCGCCTTGATCCTTACCGCCCGGAGCCGCGCCAGGTGGCGCCATCGGGTCGGGGAGGTTCGCGGCTGCGAACACTGTGCTGGGCAGCCCGCCGCAGCGTCCGCCCCGGGCAGCCTGCCGGGACAGGGCCTGCAACCGGCCGCGGACCACACCCAGGCGGCGGCTGATGCGGCGGCGCTCGGTGTCGAGACGGGAGCGGTGGGCGTCGAGCGCGGCGGAGCGGGCCAGCACGGCCGCGCTGTCCGCCTCCAGGGACCGGCTCAGCCGCAGCGCGTCGCGCGTACGGGACGCCAGCAGGCGTTGCCGGCGGTCGGCCTCTCGGTAGGCGCTCAGGATCTCGTCCGGGCCTAGTTGTACTGGTTGCACTGTTTGCACTGGTCGCACTGGGGGCCCGGGGGGCGATGGTGGGGAGTTCTGGGGCGGCGGCCGGACCTCGCGGCGTTCGTGAGTTCGGTGGGGTGCTGGAGTCCGGTGGCGTGTTGGCGTCCCGTGGCGTGCTGGAGTCCCGAAGTGCGTCTGAGAGCCGGAGTGTTCCTGATGCCCGTGATGTGCCTGAGATCTGTGCTCGGCAGGATGCCCGTGGTGTGTCCGATCTCCGTGACGCACCGGTCCCCCGTGGCGCACCGAAATCTCGTGGCGCACCGGAACCTCATGACGCACCCGAGCCCCATGGCCAACCGGAATTCCATGACGCACCTGACCCCCATGACGCGCCTGGCCCTCATGACGCGTCTGATCCCCCAGCGCCAGCGGCAGCCGATTGCCGCTGCGGTACTGCGCCCCCGCGATCCGTCCCGCCAGTCGTCGCAGCTCGCCGGCCTTGCGGCGCTCCCGGAGCAGCGCCGTGTGCAGCTGTGCGGCACGCACCCGGCCGGCCCGCACCTCGCGCAGAGTCCGGGCGTACGACCGGCCGGTCCGGCGCGCGGCGCTGCCGAGCTGGAGCATTTCCAGGCTCACGTCGGCCAACCGGTCGATGCCGTGGCCGCGCGCCTGGGAGGGGCGGTGGGGGGCGGGGGGTGACGGTAAGCGGGCGGCGGCGCTCGGTTCCGCGGGGGCTGAGGCCGCCGCCAGGGCTTCCGCGCGGGCCGCGCCACCGGCGGCAGGCGCCGTACCTGCTGCCGCCGTCAGCGCCACCACCAGCGACAACGTCACGCGTACCGCGCGCGTCGGCACTCCACGCCGCCAGGGGATCCGGCGGGAGGCCTGCCCGTCCGTACGCCGGGCAGGGCGCCACCGCCCCCGGACCGTCTTACGCAACCAATCCAGCAAACCTGGACACATAGTCCGATGGTTGCCCGAACCGTCACAAAACCAACGAAAACGTTTCTCCAACATCGCCCATGAGGCTCCGAACGGAGTAACCCGACCCGCGCGGAATGGCCGGAAACAGCCGCTCCAGCAACGCGGCAGATCACTCGAATACCGGCTGAACCGTACGGGCGAATCCCCAACTGCCCCCGCCCCCTCACCCCGATCCCGCTTCCTCCTCGCCGTCCCCACTTCCCCCTTGCCGCACCCCTCAGAGCGGCGCCTCCCACGTCACCATCGTCCCCGCCCCGTCCTCTCCCAGCCCTGGCCCGTACGTGCTGGAGCCGCCCAGCGACTCGGCCCGCTTCGCCAGGTTGCGCAGACCGCTGCGCCGGCCGCCGTCCGGGATGCCCACCCCGTCGTCGGCGACCGTCAGCCGCACGCCGTCCCGGCCGTCCGGAAGCTTGATCATCGAATCGACGACGACCTCGATGCGCGAGGCGTTCGCGTGCCGGAAGGCGTTGGACAGCGCCTCGCGCAGCGCGGCGATCAGGTTCTTGCCGGTCAGCTCGCCGACGCGGGCGTCCACCGGGCCGACGAAGTTCGCGGACGGCTGGAAACCGAGTGGTACGGCGGCGGTACCGATCTCCCGCAGCACCCGGGTCCGCAGCCCGGACGGCGCCTCGGCCGGGCCCTGTTGCAGCGCGAAGATCGCGGTACGGATCTCCTGGATGGTGACGTCCAGCTCGTCGACGGCCTTGCCGATACCTTCCTGCACCTCCGGCACGACCGCCCTGCGCTGGGCGCTCTCCAGCATCATCCCGGTCGCGAAGAGCCGCTGGATGACCAGGTCGTGCAGGTCACGGGCGATCCGGTCGCGGTCCTCGTAGACGGCCAGGCGTTCACGGTCGCGCTGCGCGTCGGCCAGTACGAGCGCCAGCGCGGCCTGGGCCGCGAACTGGGTGGCCAGCGTGCGTTCGGCGGCGGTGAAGGGGCGCGCGCCGCGTTCCCGCGGCGTCGCCAGCGTGCCCAGCACCCGGCCGCCACTCTTGAGGGGCAGCATCATGCTGGGGCCGAACCGTGGCGCGACGTCGGTGACCATCCGCGGGTCGGTGGCCGAATCCTCCACGAACACCGGTTCCCCGGCGAGCAGTTGCTCGGCCACCGGGCTCTCGGACGGCATGTGGGTACCGATGAGGCCGGCGGGGTCGTCCGCCGACGCCGCGACGATCTCCAGGCCGCCGCTCTCGGCGGGCAGCAGGACGATGCCGGCCGCGGAATCCGCCAGCTTGCGGGCCTGCTCGGCGACGACCGCGAGCGCGTCGTCCACGTCGCTGCCGGCCAGCAGCGCGGTGGTCACCGCGGCCGCGCCGTCGATCCACCGCTCGCGCTGCCGCGTCGCCGCGTACATCCGCGCGTTGCCGATCGCGATACCGGCCTCGGTGGCGAGCACCCGCACCATGTGCAGGTCCCCCTCGCTGAACTCGCCGCCCCCGCGCTTCTCGGTCAGATAGAGGTTGCCGAAAATCTCCCCCTGCACGCGGATGGGCACCCCGAGGAACGTCCGCATCGGCGGATGCCCCGGCGGAAAGCCGGCCGACCGCACGTCCTGGGTCAGGTCGGCCAGCCGCAGCGCCTTCGGGTCGTGGATGAGCGCGCCGAGCAGCCCCTTGTGCCCGTCGGGCAGCGCGCCGATCCGGGCGCGCTCCTCGGCGCTGACGCCGTACGTCACGAAGTCCGACAGGCCCTCGCGCGCCTCGTCGATGATCCCGATCGCGGCGTAGCGGGCGTCGGCCAGCTCGGCCGCGGTCTCCACGATCCGGTCCAGGGTGATGTGCAGGTCCAGGCCCGCGCCGACGGTACGCATCGCCTCCAGCAGCTGCGGAACCCGTGCGGTCAGCTCGGTCGACAGGCCCTGGAGGCTGCGGGTGGCCTCGGTGGCGGCTTCCATGGGGTCGGGCGTCACCGCGGCGTCGGGGCCGGTGGGCGCCCCGGACCCCGTGTCCGTACGCGCTCCGGACCCCGTGTCCGCATCCGAGTCCGTACGCGCCCCGGTACCGGTGCTGGTGCTGGTGTGGGCCCCGTTGCCCATGGGGTCTGAGGGTCCTGTCGTGACTGCCATGGGTCGAGCCTAATAGCCGCTTTTCTGGCGAAAGCCCTCTATACGGCAATTCGGACGCCGGACCGGTCCACCCCGGACCGCCCCGGGCTGCCACGTCACCCCGGTCCGGGCGTCCGTCGCCACCGTACGCAGCGGCCGCCCGCACCCGTCGTTCTTCAGCCGTTCACCGCACCGGCCCCCCAGCCGTCGGTCCTCAGCCGTTCACCGCACCACCCCCACAGCCCTCAGCCCTCGGCGCTCAGCGCTCACCGCACCGGCCCCGCACCATCGGCCCGCAGCCGTCCCCCGCACCGCATCACCCCACCGCCACCCGCCCCCCGCCGGCCCGCGCATCAATCTCCCGCTCGCGCTCCCGCATGCGGCGGAACGGGCCGTCGGCCGCCGCCAGCTCCGCGTACGTGCCGTGTTGTACGGGCCGGCCCGCGTCCAGGACCAGTACCTCGTCGACGGCCTCCAGGCCCTCCAGGCGGTGCGTGATCAGCACGGTCGTACGGCCTTCGGTCGCGGCCAGCAGGTCGGCGGTCAGCGCGTCGGCCGTGGCCAGGTCGAGGTGCTCGGCGGGCTCGTCCAGCACCAGGACGGGGAAGTCGGCGAGCAGCGCGCGGGCCAGTGCGAGCCGCTGCCGCTGGCCGCCGGAGAGCCGGGCGCCGTGCTCGCCGACCATCGTGTCCAGTCCGTCGGGCAGCGACCGTACCCAGTCGGCCAGGCGGGCCCGCGCGAGCGCGTCCCACAGGTCGTCCTCGGCCGCTCCGGTGCGGGCGAGCCGCAGGTTCTCCCGTATCGAGCTGTCGAAGAGGTGGGCGTCCTGCGCGCACAGTCCGACCTGCCGCCGCACGGCGTCACCGTCGACGGCCGCCGCGTCCACACCGCCCAGCGTGTAGGAGCCCGCCTCCCGGTCCAGGAAGCGCAGCAGTACCTGCGCGAGCGTCGTCTTGCCCGAACCTGACGGGCCGACGACCGCCAGCCGCCGCCCGGCGGGCAGGGTGAACCCGACACCGTCCAGCGCGGGGGCCCGCTGCCCGGCGTGCCGCGCGGTCAGCCCCTCGACGACCAGCGGGAACGGGCTGTCCGGCACCGGTACGGCCACCGGGCCGACCGGTTCGCGGACCGGTTCCGGGGCGTCCAGCACCTCGAAGACCCGCTCGGCCGCCCGGCGCGTGCGCTGCCGGTACTGCACGGCGAGCGGCAGTCCCGCGACGGCCTCGAACGCGGCGAGCGGGACGAGGACCACGACCGCCAGGCACACGCCCGCCAGCCGCCCGTCATGCACGGCCTGGACGCCGACGACGGACGCCGCGGCCACCGTCAGCCCGCACAGCAGCGCGGACAGCCCGGACCCGGCACCGGCCGCGGCCGCCGAGCGCGACGCGATGCGGGTCAGGTCGCGGTCGGCGCGCCGGGCCCGGTCGATGCGGGACGCGAGCGCGCCCGACACCGTCAGCTCGGCCGTGCCGGTGAGCAGGTCGAGGACGTGGGCGGAGAGCACACCGCGGGCGGGGGAGAGCTGTCGTTCGGCGCGGCGCGCGAGCAGGGCGGACAGCGTGGGCACACCCGCGCCGGCGAGCAGCAGTCCGGCGGCGAGGACCGCCCCCGCCTCGGGCAGCAGCCACGCGGTGAACCCGACGGCCCCCGCGCCGACCACCACGGCCGCCCCGACCGGCAGCAGCCAGCGCAGGAAGTAGTCCTGTACGGCGTCGACATCGGCCACCAGGCGCGACAGCAGGTCACCGCTGCTGCGGTCCCGCAGCCCGGCAGGCGCCAGGCGCTCCAGCCGCCGGAAGACGGCCACCCGTACGTCCGCGAGCATCCGGAAGACGGCGTCGTGCGCCACCAGCCGCTCCGCGTACCGGAACACGGCCCGGCCGATGCCGAAGGCCCGTGTCGCGGTGACCGCCACCATCAGGTACAGCACGGGCGGTTGCTGTGCCGCCCGGGAGATGAGCCACCCGGACGTCGCCATGAGGCCCACGGCGCTGCCCAGCGCGAGGCTGCCCAGCAGCAGCGCCAGCCCGAGCCGGCCCCAGCGGGCCCGTGCCAGCCCGCGGAGCCGCGCCAGTGCGGGACGCCGCGCGCCGGCCGCGACCTCCGGGCCGCCGCCGTCCTCCGACGCCGCGAGGTCATCGCGTACGGCTTCCGCCTTGTCACGCTGCCCGGCCGCAGCAGCATCCGCCGCGGCGGGAGCGACCGCGCCGGTGACAGCAGGCGTGGCCTCGACCGAAGCGGTCCCCGCGGCCTCCCCCACGGACTCCGCCGTCGTCACCCGCACCACGCGGTCCGCCACCGCCAGCAGCGCCGGCCGGTGCACGACCAGGAGCACCGTGCGCCCGGCCGCCAGGCGGCGTACCGCGTCGACGATGCCCGCCTCCGTCTCGCCGTCCAGGTTCGCTGTCGGTTCGTCGAGCAGCAGGACCGGGCGGTCGGCGAGGAACGCGCGGGCCAGGGCCAGGCGCTGCCGCTGACCTGCCGACAGGCCCGAACCGCCCTCGCCGAGCACGGTCTTCGCGCCGTCGGGCAGGGCGGAGACGAAGTCCAGGGCACCGGCGTCACGCAGCGCCGCACGTACCGCCGCGTCGTCCGCGTCGGGGCGGGCCAGCCGTACGTTGTCGGCGATGCTGCCCGCGAAGAGGTACGGGCGTTGCGCCACCCAGGCGATCCGCCGGCGCCAGTCCTCGGGGTCGATGGACGCCAGGTCCCGGCCGCCGACCCGTACCCGTCCCGCCGCGGGTGCGGTGAAGCCGAGCAGGACGCTGAGCAAGGTGGACTTGCCGGCGCCGGAGGGGCCGACGAGCGCCACCGTCTCACCCGGCCTGACCTCGAACGACGTCTCGGGGAGCGAGGGTTCGGCCCGGCCGGGGTGGCGTACGACGAGATTCTCGACGGACAGCGCGGTGCTGTCGGGTGCGGGCGCGTCACCCGTCGTACGCAGCGGTGCCTCCAGCACCGCGAAGATCTCCTCGGCTGCCGCCAGCCCCTCGGCCGCCGCGTGGTACTGCGCGCCGACCTGCCGCAGCGGCAGATACGCCTCGGGCGCCAGGATCAGCACCAGCAGACCCGTGTACAGGTCCAGCTCGCCGTGCACGAGCCGCATGCCGATGCCGACCGCGACCAGCGCGACCGAGATCGTGGCGAGAAGTTCCAGCGCGAAGGAGGACAGGAAGGCGATCCGGAGGGTGCGCAGGGTGGCACGGCGGTACTCACCGGTGATGGCGCGGATGGACGCCGCCTGCGCCTTGGCCCGGCCGAAGACCTTCAGCGTGGGCAGCCCGGCGACGACGTCCAGGAAATGACCCGACAGCCGCGACAGCAGCTGCCACTGGCGGTCCATGCGGTTCTGCGTGGCCCAGCCGATGAGAACCATGAACAGCGGGATCAGCGGCAGCGTCACGACGATGGTGGCGGCCGAGATCCAGTCGCCGGCGACGATCCGCGCCAGGACCGCGACGGGCACGACGACCGCGAGGCCGAGCTGCGGCAGGTAACGCGCGAAGTAATCGTCGAGGGCATCGATACCGCGGGTGGCGAGGGTGGTCAGCTCGCCGGAACGCTGGGTGCTCAGCCACCCCGGGCCGAGACCGGCGGCCGCCCGGGTCAGCAGCCGCGTACGCAGCTCGGACTTGACCGCGGCGCTCGCCCGGTGCGCGGCCAGCTCCGTCAGCCAGGCCACCAGTCCCCGGCCGACGGAGACCAGCACGAGCAGCAGGACCGGAGTGCTCAGGCCGCCGAGGTCGAGGTCGTGCTGGAAGGCACCGACGACGATCTCGGCGATGAGCATGGCCTGGCCGATGACCAGGCCCGAGCCGGCCAGCCCGAGGACCACCACCGCGGCGAGGAAGAAACGGGTGGCGCGGGCGTACCGCAGCAGGCGCGGGTCGACGGGTTTCACGTGAAACAACCTCTCCCGGGCGGAAGTTGATCAGTGGGGCCCCGGCCGGGGCCCCACCGGGTGGGGGCGCCCCAGGTCCTGTCGTAGGACCTAGTGAGCGTCGGCGATGTGCTGCGTACCGATCCGCTTGCGGAAGACCCAGTAGGTCCAGCCCTGGTAGAGCAGGACGATCGGGGTGGCGATGCCCGCGCACCACGTCATGATCTTCAGCGTGTACGCACTGGACGAGGCGTTGGAGACCGTCAGGTTCCAGCTCTCGTTCAGCGAGGACGGCATGACGTTCGGGAAGAGCGTCAGGAACAGCATCGCGACCGCGGCGATGATCGTGATGCCGGAGAACGCGAACGACCAGCCCTCCCGCCCGAGGTGGTTCATCACCAGCCCCGCGACCAGGGCCACCACCGCGACGGCCATCGCGACCAGCGACGCGGTGTCGCCCTTGTCGACCTGCGTCCAGCCCAGGAAGCCGACTGCCAGCACCGCGGTGATCAGGCCCAGCACGGTGGCCGTCCGGCGGGCCCGCTGCCGGATGTCACCCAGCGTCTTGAGCGAGGCGAACACCGCGCCGTGGAAGGTGAACAGGCTCAGCGTGACCAGGCCGCCGAGCAGCGCGTACGGGTTCAGCAGGTCCAGGACGCTGCCGACGTACTCCTTGTGCGCGTCGATCTGCACGCCCCGCACGATGTTGCCGAAGGCGACACCCCAGAGGAACGCGGGGAGCAGCGAGCACCAGAAGATCGCGTGCTCCCAGTTGCGCTGCCAGCGCTCCTCGGCCCGCTTGACGCGGTACTCGAAGGCGACACCGCGCACGATCAGGCAGAGCAGGATGAGCAGCAACGGCAGGTAGAAGCCGGAGAAGAGGGTGGCGTACCACTCGGGGAAGGCGGCGAAGGTCGCACCGCCGGCGCTGAGCAGCCACACCTCGTTGCCGTCCCAGACCGGGCCGATGGTGTTGATCAGGACCCGCCGTTCGCTGCGGTCCCGGGCGAGCAGCTTGGTCAGGACGCCGATGCCGAAGTCGAATCCTTCGAGGAAGAAGTACCCGGTCCACAGCACGGCGATGAGTACGAACCAGACGTCATGGAGTTCCACGGTCGCCTCCTAGTACGAGAAGGCCATCGGCCGGTCGGCGTCCGCGTGGTCGCCGCCGATCTTGGTGGGCGGGTTGAGGTCGTCGTCCGTCAGCTCCGGCGGCCCGGCCTTGACGTACTTGACCAGCAGGCGGACCTCGATGACCGCGAGGATCGCGTACAGCAGCGTGAAGACGGTCATCGACGTGAGTACCTCGCCCTGCGAGACGCCCGGCGAGACCGCCGAGGAGGTTTTCAGGACGCCGTACACGGCCCAGGGCTGGCGGCCCATCTCGGTGAAGATCCAGCCCCAGGAGTTGGCGATGAGCGGGAAGCCGAGGGTGACGAACGCCAGCGACCAGTAGAGCTTGCTCAGCCGCACGCCCAGCACCTTGTTCTTGGTGAGCGCCAGGTGGGGTGGCTCCTCGTCCCCCGTACGCAGCCCCGGCGCGAGCCAGAACTTCTTGCGGGTGAGCCAGAGCCCGGCCAGGCCGATGGCGAACGAGGCCATGCCGAAGCCGATCATCCAGCGGAAGCCCCAGTAGGCGACCGGGATGTTGGGCCGGTAATCACCGGGTCCGTACTTCTGCTGCTCGGCCCGGTTGACGTCATTGATGCCGGGGACCGGCGTGGAGAAGTCGTTGTGGGCGAGGAAGGAGAGCAGGCCGGGTATCTCGATGGCGACCTTGTTGTGCCCCTTGTCCACGTCCCCGTACGCGAAGACGGAGAACGGCGCGGGGCCCTCCTTGTCCCACAGCGCCTCGGCGGCGGACATCTTCATCGGCTGCTGCCGGAACATGACCTTGCCGAGCTGGTCGCCGCTGATGGCGGTGAGCGCGCCGGCGATGACCAGGGTGACCAGGCCGAGCCGCAGCGAGGTGCGCATCACCTTGACGTGCTTCTTGCGCATCAGGTGGTACGCGGCGATGCCGACCATGAACGCGGCGCCGGTCAGGAAGGCGGCGGTCAGCGTGTGGAAGACGACGACGAGCGTGGTGTCCTGGGTCAGCACCTTCCAGAAGTCGGTCAGCTCGGCGCGGCCGTTGGCGGCGTTGTACTTGTAGCCGACCGGGTGCTGCATCCAGGAGTTGGCGGCCAGGATGAAGTACGCCGACAGGATCGTGCCGATCGAGACCATCCACATGCAGAAGCAGTGGATCTTCTTGGGCAGCTTGTCCCAGCCGAAGATCCACAGGCCGATGAAGGTGGACTCGAAGAAGAAGGCGATGAGGGCTTCGAACGCGAGCGGAGCGCCGAAGACGTCACCGACGAACCGCGAGTAGTCGGACCAGTTCATGCCGAACTGGAACTCCTGGACGATGCCGGTGACGACACCCATCGCGATGTTGATCAGGAAGAGCTTTCCCCAGAACTTGGTGGCCTTGAGGTACTGCTGCTTGCCCGTCCGCACCCACGCGGTCTCCAGTCCGGCCACCAGGGCGGCGAGGGAGATGGTGAGGGGGACGAAGAGGAAGTGGTAGACGGTCGTGATGCCGAATTGCCATCGCGCCAGGGTCTCTGGCGCCAACGCCAGGTCCACGTCGGGTCTCTCCTTACGTCGCCGTGTGCTGTCTACGGCTGCTTCGCCCTGGTATGTCTGGATAGAAGCGGGACGTAAGCCAGACATAAAGGGCGCTTGTGAACGCGTTCACATTCACAAGCAATTATCACCCATGGCCGGTTCCCGTCCCCGACGGGGGGTGCGTGATGGCCGTCACGCCCGGAAATGGCGAGTGGGGGCGTGCGCCCGATCGGCACACGCCCCCACTCAGCTCGCGGCTCCCAGGCCTCAGCTCTCAGCTCTCAGCTCTCAGCTCTCAGCTCTCAGCTCTCAGCCGGTCAACGGCTACCCGCCGCTCACAGCTCCTTGCGGAACTGCTCGGCCGCCTGGAGGAACAGGTCCATCGCCGCCGATTCGCCGATCGTCACGCGCACGCCCTCACCGGGGAAGGGGCGGACCACCACGCCCGCCTTCTCGCACGCCGCCGCGAAGTCGAGCGTACGGTCGCCCAGCCGCAGCCAGACGAAGTTCGCGTGCGTCTCGGGGACCGTCCAGCCCTGCGCGGTCAGCGCCTCGCAGACCCGCGCCCGCTCCGTGACCAGCGCGTCCACCCGCTCCATGAGCGCGCCCTCGCTGCGCAGCGACGCGATCGCCGCCTCCTGCGCGAGCTGGCTGACGCCGAACGGCACGGCCGTCTTGCGCAGCGCGGCCGCCACCGGTTCGTGGGCCACCGCGAAGCCGATCCGCAGCCCGGCGAGCCCGTACGCCTTGGAGAAGGTCCGCAGCACGCAGACGTTGGGGCGGTCCCGGTACAGGTCCAGGCCGTTCGGCACGTCCGCGTCCCGGATGAACTCCTGGTACGCCTCGTCCAGGACGATCAGGATGTCGCTCGGCACCCGGTCCAGGAACGCCTCCAGCTCCGCCCGGCGGACGACGGTGCCGGTGGGGTTGTTGGGGTTGCAGACGAAGATCAGCCGGGTGCGGTCGGTTATCGCCGCGTACATGGCGTCCAGGTCGTGCACCTCACCGGAGGTCAGCGGGACCTGGACGGAGGTGGCACCGGCGACCTGGGTGACGATCGGGTACGCCTCGAAGGACCGCCACGCGAAGATCACCTCGTCGCCGGGGCCGGCCGTCGACTGCACCAGCTGCTGGGCCACGCCCACCGATCCCGTGCCCGTCGCCAGGTGCTCTACGGGCACCGAGAAGTGCTCCGACAGCTCGGCCATCAGGCCCGTACAGGCCATGTCCGGGTAACGGTTGAAGGCCCCGGCCGCGGTCACCGCGCTCTCCAGGACGCCGGGCAGCGGCGGGTACGGGTTCTCGTTGGAGGACAGCTTGTACGTGACGGGACCGCCCGTCGCAGCCGGCTTGCCGGGCTTGTAGGTGGGGATGCCGTCCAGCGCAGCGCGCAGCTTCGGGCTCTTCTCGCTCACCGCAGGTTCCTCCTCGACCGTGCCGACCGTCTCCAATACTGCACACCTTATGAGGATTGCTCCGTCAGGCGTAGGCCCCGGCCGCAACGGATGCCGATCCGGAGCGCCGGTCCGATAGGAGTACCGATAGGAGTACCGGTAGGAGAAGGGGCCGACGGATCATGGTCGCGGCGCAGTGCGCCGTGCCGCGCCGCCCACGGTCGCGGTGAGTGCGCCGCGCCGCCCACGGTCGCGGTGGAGCGCGTCGCGCCGCGCCGGCCACAGTCGCGGTGCGGCGCCTCGAGCCCCGCCGTGTCGCGCCGTACCCCTTCCCCCGTCCCGCACAGCCCTTGGGGAGCGCTACCCACTCCGTCACGCGCCGGTGGCTCGCGCCGTGGCGCGCATCCCTCGTGAAGGTGACTTGAGACCTCTTCGAGACCTGGACCAATCGGCAGGGGACGTACGACCTGCCTCGACCAGTCGTTGGTGGAGGCCGCCAACTCCCTTGCTTTCACAGGGCATACGGGGCACAAAGGCGCGCAGAAACGTGCCTTTCCACTGCCGCACGCAGCGCCCCGCGAAGAGACCGCCCGAGCCCTACTATCGGCTCGCCATGACAGCAGCAGGGAAGCACCAGGTGAGCCGGTCTACCGGTCGCCGGCTGGGGCGGGCAGGCATCCGGGACGTGGCCGCCGCAGCCGGGGTATCCATCACGACTGTCTCCGACGCGCTCAACGGCAAGGGCCGGCTTCCGGATGCCACCCGTCGCCACGTCCGCGAGGTGGCCGACCGGTTGGGTTACCGCCCTTCCGCCGCCGCCCGCACGCTCCGTACCGGCAAGTCAGGGCTCATCGGCCTGACCGTCACCACGTACGGGGATGAACCTTTCACCTTCACCGAATTCGCGTACTTCGCGGAGATGGCCAGAGCCGCCACCTCGGCGGCGCTCGCCCGCGGGTACGCCCTCGTCATCCTGCCCGCGACCTCCCGCCACGACGTCTGGTCGAACGTCGCCCTCGACGGCACCGTCGTCATCGACCCGGCCGACGGCGACCCCGTCGTCACCGAGCTCGTACGGCACGGCATCCCCGTCGTCTCCGACGGCCGCCCGGGAGGCACCCTGCCCGTGATGGGCTGGGTCGACAACGACCACGAGGCGGCCGTCCTCGGCCTCCTCGACCACCTCGCCGACGCCGGCGCCCGCCGGATCGGCCTGCTCACCGGCACCACCACCGACACCTACACCCGCCTCTCCACCACCGCGTACCTGCGCTGGTGCGAGCGGGTCGGCCAGGACCCGGTGTACGAGTCCTACCCCGCCCACGACCCGTGCGCGGGCGCGGTGGCCGCCGACCGGCTGCTGGCCCGTCCGGACCGCCCGGACGCGGTGTACGGCCTCTTCGACCCGAACGGCACCGACCTGCTCGCGGCGGCCAGACGCTACGGGCTGCGCGTCCCCGAGGACCTGCTGCTGGTCTGCTGCAGCGAGTCCACGGTCTACGCCACGACCGAGCCGCCGATCACCACCCTCTCCCTCAAGCCCCGCCGGATCGGCACCGCCGTCGTCCAGCTCCTCATCGACGCCATCGAAGGGCTGGACAGCGGGCGGCCGGTCGAGCAGGTCATACCGACGGACCTGATCGTGCGGACCTCCTCCCAGCGCAGGTCCACACGGACGACCGTCAGTCCGCCACGGGGACCGGCCGGGGCCTGAGACCACCGGTCACCGCGAGGGCCCGCCGGGCCCGACCGTCACACGTTCGAGCGGCCGTGCGGACGCGATCTTCGCGTCCGCACGGCCGGAGGTTTGTGGGGGGCGGGGGGCAGGTCGACGCCGCCCTATCCCCCCGTCGCCCCACGCCACGCCGAAGCGCCCTCTCTGCGACTTCCTCACGTCGTACCGTCGTCCCGCCACCGCCGTGCCGCCCGCCCGGCACCCCGTCGCCCGGGATAAAATCGGGTGGATCCCGGAGAAAACGGCAGCGAACACCGGGCGCCGAGCGATTGACCACCCCCGGGTGCGTCACAACCCGCGAGCGGCATTCCTATGATGGGCGCACGACACCACGGACCGCCGTCGACCAGGCAAGGTCCGCGAGGTGCACGGCGGCGCGATGGTGGAGGGGTCGATGACTCAGGGGGCCAGTGTGGGATCCATGGTGCGGACCATGCCGGCACAACCTCCGGCTCCGGCACAGCCGCCTGCTCCGCCGGTGCCTCCGGTGCCCGCGGTCCCCCCGCAGCCGTCGGCGCCCCCGACGTCCGTGGGCACGTCCGCCACCGCGCACGGCATGCCGCCCGAGTACACGCCCACCGAGCGTTCCCTGCCGGTCATCGGCGCGGGCGCGCCGGCCGGCACCACCGGCCACGCGAGCCACCCGGAGGGCCGTACGGACCTTCCGCCCGTCACCCGTACGGACACCCTCATCGACCGCCCGACCGTCGACCTGACGGCGGTGCCCGAGTCGGCCGTACCGGCCTCCGAGCAGCAGGAGGGCGGCGGCCCGCTCTACGTTGTCGGAGACGTGCACGGCTATTACGACGAGCTGCGCGAGGCGCTGGCCGCCGAGGGCCTCATCGACGCCGACGGCCAGTGGGCCGCCGGCAACGCCCGCCTGTGGTTCCTCGGCGACTTCACCGACCGCGGACCGGACGGCATCGGCGTCATCGACCTCGTCATGCAGCTGTCCGCCGAGGCCGCCGCGGCCGGCGGCTACTGCAAGGCCCTGATGGGCAACCACGAGCTGCTGCTGCTCGGCGCCAAGCGGTTCGGTGACACTCCGGTCCAGTCCGGTGCCGGCACCGCGTCCTTCCAGGCCGCCTGGCTCCTCAACGGCGGCCAGAAGTCCGACATGGACCGTCTCCAGGACCACCACCTGCAGTGGATGGCCCGCCTGGACGCCGTCTCCGAGGAGGACGGGCACCTGCTCGTGCACTCCGACACGACGGCCTACCTGGAGTACGGCGACTCCATCGAGGACGTCAACGACACCGTCCATGACGTCCTGACGCGCAGCGACGCCGACGAGGTCTGGGACCTGTTCCGCAAGTTCACCAAGCGGTTCGCCTTCCGCGACGAGGACGCGGGGCCCATGGCCGTACGCGAACTCCTCGACACCTACGGCGGCCGGCGCGTCGTGCACGGCCACAGCCCGATCCCGTACCTCCTCGGCGAGGTCGGCGGCGAGGACGACGAAAGCGAGGGCATCGCCGTCGACGGCCCGCACGTCTACGCCGACGGGCTGGCCATCGCCATGGACGGCGGGATCACCATGGCCGGAAAACTACTGGTCGTCCAACTTCCCCTGACTGCCTGACCGTCATCCGGGCAGGGGTAGCGGCAGGTAGGGAAGTGGCGCAGCGGGGTTCGAGCTGGACAGGAGCGGTCCCTATTTCCGCAAACACCCTGTCACCCCGTGCCGGAGGCGCTCTACCATCGGTCTATCCGTAGCAGGCTCTCCTCCGTTTCCGCCCACTGCCCGGCCCACGCCGGCCTGTACGGCCCTACGGAGCATCGGGGGATGCACATGAACAGCGCTCCGCACCTGCTGAGCGAGGATCGCGCGGAATTCGCGCGGCTCCTCGACGAGGCGCTGCGCACCGCGGAATACCGACCGGACATCACCTCCGCGGCGGGCAAGCACCTCAACACCGAGCAGTTGCGCACCATGGCGCTCAGCGCCACGTCCGCCATCGCCGCATGCGCGACGGCCGAATACCGACACTATGTACGGCTCCGCGAGGAGCTGCGCGCTCCGGCACCCGCACCGGACGCCGGCGGCGTGGAAGGCCGTGAGGAGAAAGGCGCTTCCGCGGGCGGCTCGGGGATCGACCTCGCCACGACCGTGGGCGAGGTGGCCGAACCGGCCGGTGCCGGGCTGGCCGCGATGCTCGCGGTCCTGGCCCCGGCACTGGCGGGGATCGCCGCCGTCCTGTTCCTGGTCATCGGGTACATCCTGCGCACGGTCGGCACCGACCCGTCCGCCGCCCAGCCGATGATCAGCGTCGGCTGGGTCTTCGCGGCGCTCACCGCCGTGGGGGCCCTCGTCGCCATGGCGAGCCTGGTCCACGCGGCCTGGCGCAACGGCTCGACGTCGCTCCGCGCCCCGCGCGCGGGGGACGGCCGGGGCGTCCGGAGCCGTGAGGTGGACCTCGCCCGGGACGCCTGGCGGCAGGCGCTCCTGGAACGCGGCATCCTGCCGTTCCTGCGCGAGGCGCTGGCCGACCCGGCCGGCGTCAACGGTCACGGCACGGCCCGGTACGTACCGCGCCGCGGCGTCGACGGCGGCAGCCGTATCCCGTCCCTGGGCTACTCACGGCCCGACTTCACCAGCCCGGACGGCGGCCCGCCCGCCGCTCCCCGACCCCGCTTCACCAGCCCGGACTTCACCAGCCCCGATTACGGTGGCCCGGACCACCACCCTGAATAGCGCCCATGAACCATGCCGCGGGGGCCCGGTGACGGGCCCCCGCGGTGCGTTCTGACAACCCGCCCCGACGGAGTGAAACTCGGCTTGTCGAGCGGTGGTTGGGGGGTTGCGAAGGACTTACGTTCGGGAATGGAGGTGATGCGCGATGGTCGAATGCACAGATCCCCGGCGCGGCAGTCAGGCAAGAGGCCGTGAGCGTCGATGACTTCGTGTACGCGGCGACCAGCGCGCGGCTGCGAAGGCTCACGATGCCGGGCGGCGAACACTGGTTCCCGGCGGCCGCTGCATGGGGAATTCGGCCGCACGAACGCGCGCAAGGCACTAAGTAAGCGCCGCCACTTGGTCGTCACGGGCGACAGCTGGGCCGTAGCGGCCTACCTGGCCCCACGCTCGTCAACTCAGCAGTCACGAGTTACCCGTTGCGGTGATCGCCCAGCGGACCGGACGCACCGAACACCGCGTGCACGACTCGCTGCGGATGCTGCTCATGCGGGGCGGCATCCGGCAGGTCGGGATGAGGGCCGGCGGGGCGGCATCCGGCAGGTCGGGATGAGGGCCGGCGGGGCGGCACCCGGCAGGTCGGGGTGGGGGCCGACGGGGTGCCCAGAGACACGCTGCCCCGCTGACCCGGAAAGCCTCGTACAGAGCGGGCCCGAAGCCGCAATCCGAACATGCGGTTTCGGGCCCGTTCTCCGTAGCACGATAGTCATGCTCCTGGGTGCGCACCAGCCTGTGAAAGAGCCGAAGGATTCGCGCCGGACGCATCGGCGGAACCCCCATTTTCCGCGAGGGCTCATATAAGTCCGCAGGCCAGCCCCTGTGGATAACGCACCGGAGACTTTCCGAGACCGTAACCACAGGTTACGGTCTCGAAATCCCTCACTCCGCGATCGGCAGATACACCCGATTCCCCGCCGCCGCGAACTCCTTCGACTTCTCCGCCATGCCGGCCGCCACCTCCGCATCGACCGCCAGGTCGCCGCCGTGCTCGCGGCGGATGTCCTGGGAGATCTTCATGGAACAGAACTTCGGCCCGCACATGGAGCAGAAGTGCGCCGTCTTCGCCGGCTCCGCCGGCAGCGTCTCGTCGTGGAAGGCGCGGGCCGTGTCCGGGTCGAGGGCCAGGTTGAACTGGTCCTCCCACCGGAACTCGAAGCGCGCGTCGGACAGGGCGTCGTCCCACTCCTGCGCCCCCGGGTGGCCCTTGGCCAGGTCCGCCGCATGGGCCGCGATCTTGTACGTGATGACGCCGGTCTTCACGTCGTCCCGGTCCGGCAGGCCCAGGTGCTCCTTGGGCGTGACGTAGCAGAGCATCGCCGTGCCCCACCACGCGATCATCGCCGCGCCGATCCCGGAGGTGATGTGGTCGTACGCGGGAGCGATGTCGGTGGTCAGCGGGCCGAGCGTGTAGAACGGGGCCTCTTCGCAGATCTCCTGCTGGAGGTCGATGTTTTCCTTGATCTTGTGCATCGGGACGTGGCCCGGGCCCTCGATCATGGTCTGTACGCCGTGCCGCTTGGCGATCGAGTTGAGTTCGCCGAGCGTGCGCAGCTCCGCGAACTGCGCCTCGTCGTTGGCGTCCGCGATGGAGCCGGGGCGCAGGCCGTCGCCGAGGGAGTACGTGACGTCGTAGGAGGCGAGGATGTCGCAGAGTTCCTCGAAGTGGGTGTAGAGGAACGACTCCTTGTGGTGCGCCAGGCACCACGCCGCCATGATCGATCCACCGCGCGAGACGATGCCGGTCTTGCGGCGGGCCGTCAGCGGTACGTAGCGCAGCAGGACGCCCGCGTGGACGGTCATGTAGTCCACGCCCTGTTCGGCCTGCTCGATGACCGTGTCCTTGTAGATCTCCCAGGACAGTTCCTCGGCCTTGCCGTCCACCTTCTCCAGTGCCTGGTAGAGGGGGACGGTGCCGATGGGGACGGGGGAGTTGCGCAGCACCCACTCGCGGGTGGTGTGGATGTTGCGGCCGGTGGACAGGTCCATGACCGTGTCGGCGCCCCAGCGGGTCGCCCAGGTCATCTTCTCCACCTCTTCCTCGATGGAGGAGGTGATGGCGGAGTTGCCGATGTTCGCGTTGACCTTCACCAGGAAGTTCTTGCCGATGATCATCGGCTCGATCTCCGGGTGGTTGACGTTGGCGGGCAGCACGGCCCGGCCGGCCGCGATCTCGTCCCGTACGAACTCGGGGGAGACGTTCTCGCGGAGCGCGACGTACTCCATCTCCGCCGTGACCTCGCCCCGCCGCGCGTACGCCAGCTGGGTGACCGCGGCGCCGCCACGGCCCCGGCGCGGCTGCCGGGGGCGGCCGGGGAAGACCGCGTCGAGGTTCTTCAGGCCGCCGCGCGGCGAGGTGTGCTTGAGGCCGTCGTCCTCGGGGCGGGGCGGCCGGCCCGCGTACTCCTCGGTGTCTCCGCGGCTGATGATCCAGTTCTCCCGCAGCGGCGCGAGGCCGCGGCGGACGTCCGTTTCGATGTTGGGGTCGGTGTACGGCCCTGACGTGTCGTAGAGCGTCACGTCCTTGCCGTTGGTGAGGTGCACACGGCGGACCGGAACCCTGAGGTCGGGGCGCGATCCGGTGAGGTAGCCCTTGTGCCAGCCGATCTCCTGGGTGGAGCCCTGGCCGTTTTCAGGCGTGCGTGCATCCTGCAGAGTCATGAAGACCCACTCCCTACGCCGGCATTACCCGGTAACAGGTTCGGCGGTCGACGCAGCGATGTCCGACACGGCGTTCCCGGCTTCGGCCGGACGTTCCGTACGGGGGTCAGCGCCCTCTCAGCCCGGTGCTCCGAGCTCCCGCGATTGCAAAGGTGCCACCACGGTAGCGGCCGGTATGGCGCGGTGAACAGGGGGCCCTGCCAGTTCTTGCGATGATCGGGCGGTGACCAGCAACGAGCCTCCGCACTCCGCGCACCACCACGCTTCCGGCCCGCCGCAGGGGTATGGGTACGGGGAGGGGGGTGGGCCTGAGCCGATGTCCGGGGCCGGTGCCGGTGTCGGGCCTGAGCCTGCCACCGGATCTGCCACCGGGCCCGCCGCTGTGTCCGGCTCCGAGCCCGGGCCCGGAGCCGGACACGGCCACAGCTCCGCGCACAGCCACAGCCACGGACGGAGCCATGAGCCCGGCCACGGCCACAGTCACAGCCACGGAAACAACCGTGGGCCCGGCCACGACCACGGCCACAGTCACAGCCACGGCCCGGCCACCCCCGTCTCGCGTCACCTGCGCAAGGTCATCGCCGCGGTGCTCATCCCCTTCGCCGTCGCGGTCCTGGCCGGTCTGGTCGTGCTGTGGCCCGGCGGCGCGCCCGGTCACAAGCCGTCCGGTGTCGGTTTCGACCAGCCGACCGAGAAGGCGAAGGTGGTGAAGGTCGAGGAGGTGAACTGCGCGGACGTCCACGCCCAGCAGCAACAGCAACCTTCGCAACAGCAACCCGGTGCTCCCGCGGGCACCCAGCCGGCCAAGCACTGCGAGCGGGCGGTCATCGAGGTGACCACGGGGAAGGACACGGGCCGGCGGTTCGAGTCGATCGTGACGCCCGACGCCACGCGGCACTACGAAGCCGGGCAGGGGGTCGTGGTCGCGTACGCGCCCAAAGCGCCCAAAGACCTGCAGTATTCGGTCACGGATGTGGACCGGACCTTCCCGATGTGGGTGCTCGCCGCCATCTTCGCCGCGGCGGTCGTCGTGGTCGGGCGGTTGCGCGGGCTCCTCGCCCTGGTCGCGCTCGTCGTGAGTTTCCTGGTCCTGACGCTGTTCATCCTGCCCGCCATCCTCCAGGGATCGAATCCCCTGGTGGTCGCCATCGTCGGCGGCAGCGCGATCATGCTGGTGGCCCTCTACATGTGCCACGGCCTGACGGCGCGTACCTCCGTCGCCGTACTGGGCACGCTCGTCTCACTGCTGCTGATCGGCCTGCTCGGCTCCCTCTTCATCGGATGGGCGCTGCTGACCGGCAACACCGACGACCAGACGGGCCTGGTGCACGGCCTGTACCCCGACATCGAGATCCGCGGGCTGCTGCTGGCGGGCATCATCATCGGTTCGCTGGGCGTGCTCGACGACGTGACGGTCACCCAGACCGCCGCGGTCTGGGAGTTGAAGGAGGCCGACCCCTCGGCGGGCTGGCGCAAGCTCTACACCGCGGCGATGCGGATCGGCCGCGATCACATCGCGTCCGTCGTCAACACGCTGGTCCTCGCCTACGCGGGCGCGGCGCTGCCGCTGCTGTTGCTGTTCTCGATCGCACAGAGCAGCGTCGGTACGGTCGCCACCAGCGAGGTGGTCGCGGAGGAGGTCGTACGCACACTGGTGGGCAGCATCGGCCTGGTCGCGTCCGTACCGCTGACCACGCTGCTGGCCGCACTGGTCGTCTCGGCGGACCGGGACACGGGCGCGTCACGCACCGGCCGCGGTACGGGCGGCGCACGCGCCGGTCACGACACGGGCCAGGGCGGCGACCGGAGTACGGGGCGGAGCGCAGGACGGCGCGCGAGCCGCGGTGTCGGCGCCGGCAGCGGCCGGCGACGGCGGAAACACTGAACCGGCCGGGCGCCTGGTCCGGGCAGTCCGGTCCGGTACCGACCGGGTGCACACGCTCGGTACCGGCCCTTCCGGCACCGACCCGGCAGCGGCCGCCCGTTCACCCCGCCTTCTGCGCCTCCGAAAGAATGCGGTCCAGTGTCGAGTCGAGCGTGTCGCACACCTCTTCCTCTCCGATCGGTACGAGCCGGTCCGTACGGTCGAGGAAGGCCACCAGAGGCGGGGCGCCGGCCCGGAACAGCGCCCGTTCATCGGCCACCTGAAGGCTGATGAAGACGTCGCTGAGGTGTTCGGAGGAGGACGGTTCGATGCGTACGTCGCCCTCGCCGGACGGCTTGCTCAGCCCGTCCAGCAGCAGCTCCCGGCTGAACGCCCAGGTCACAGGCACATCACCGGGCAGGTCGAAGGTGAAGCTGACCGCATAGGGGTCCGCGCGGTCGAAGTACAACTCCACCGGGATACGGAAGGCGAGCTCCTCGGACACGAGGAAGCTCATGATCACTTCTGCCTGAACTGTGTCGGTCATCAACCTCTGCCCCGTACTTGGTCGGAGATGGCCAGGAATCGTCCCTCTTGGCCCCATTGACGCCATCGTCTGTCACGTGCAAGCGGATCACAAAGAGTGATTTTTCAGATACTGATGGAGAAAGCGAGGGTCGTCAGGGTCGCCTCCTCCATCCTGCGTAGTCGATCGGTAACGCAGTGTAGGCGCTGAGCATCGCTCGCGGGAAGAGAAATCGCCACGGTCGCCGCCGCCGAGCCCACCTGAATCGGAATCGCCGAGCATACTGTGCCCACGGCATATTCCTGTTGCTCCAAGGCGACTTGGGCGCGGCGCACCGCGTCCAGGCGGCGCAGCAGGTCGCCCTCGCACCGCACCGAGTAGGGCGTGAGCGAGCGCACCGGGTGCCGGGTGCCGGGCCAGGTGGTCCTTTCTGGCCTGGTCGTCGAGTTGAGCGAGCAGGTACTGCCGGATCACATGCGCGTGCGCGGTGGTACGGAAGTCCACCCGCTCCCCCACCGGCGGCCGTTGCGGGCCCTCGGTGGCGGCCACCACCGCTACCTCGCCCTCACGGTATACGGCGGAGTAGACCGCGGCGTCGATCCGTTCACCCATGGCGGTCAGCGCGTCGCGGATCTCGTACGGCACCGCCGCTCGGCGCCCGCCGTCCGATGAAACCGGCGGCCTCTCCGAAGACGAACACCCCGTTCCCGCGCCGCAGTAGCCCTCGTGCGTCAGGGGCCGCGTTCACCGTTCGCCATTGCCAACGCCAGCCCCTGGTCCGGGTCACCGGGTCACCGGGTCACCGGGACGTCCCGGCCCCGGTGGCGGGAGCCGCTCCCGCGCTCCGCCCACGTCTCCCACCGTGCCGGGCGCCGGGCGCCGGGCGCTAGGTGCCGAGTAGGGCCGCCGAAGCAGCCTCCGAAATGGCCTCCGAAATGGGCAGCGCCCCGTTCCCTGACGGGACGGGGCGTTGCCGGGAAGCGCATTGCCGCTACGGCGCGTTGCCGGAACGGCGCATTGCCGAAGCGAACAGTTCAGGGGCGGGCCAGGCCAGGGGAACGGACGCGATCAGCAGGATCAGGCCCGGCCTGCCGCGGAGCGCTCGGTCACCAGTCGCTCCGCGACGAGGAGGACGAGGAACCCTTGATCCTGCGCGCCAGGTAGACGACACCGGCGATCAGCGCTACCGCTATCAGCACCTTGAAGAGCAGGCCGATCAGGAAGCCGACCGCGCTGGCGATCAGGCTGCCGAACACCACCAGGAGGACAACGGGCACCACGACCCACGTCACCCACCACGGAAGCCCTGCGAACGTCCCCTTGCCGGCCATTGCTCTGCCCTGCTTTCTGCGCCTTCGTCGCGTTTGCGGTCGCTTGTACTTCTGTGCGGCTGTACGTCTGTGCGTCTGTGCGGATGTGCGTCTGTGCGGATGTGCGTCTGGTCTTCTGTTCGTCCGGCTGTGTCGCGCCTGAAGCACGCGAGTCGTACGGACGGGGCGTAGCGGCGGTCGTACGGGTCATACGGGTCGTACTCCCGTGTCGCGTGCCCGGTACCCGGTACCGGCTCCCCAGGCCGGCGCCCGGAGCCCGGGGCCCGATGCTCCGTTCCCCCCTGCACCACCGATGCTAGGACGGCGCGACGCGGAACGGGGGCCGCGCGGCCCCGGCCCTCCCCTGAACCGTCCCCTACGGGTCCAGAGGTGCGCGCCTCAGCTTTCGGGCGGAGAGAAGACCACCATGACCCGCAGGTCCTCGCTGATGTGGTGGAACTTGTGCGGTACACCGGCGGGGACGTACACCACGCTGCCGCGCGCCACCGAGGTCGTCTCCATACCGACGGTGATCGCCGCCCGACCGCTGACGACCAGGTACACCTCGTCCTGGTTGTGCGGCAGCTGCGGGTCGATGCTGCCGGCGTCGAGGGCATACAGCCCGACCGACATGTTCCGCTCCCGCAGGAACTGCAGATACGCGCCGTCGTTGGCGGCCCGCTCCGCCTCCAGTTCGTCGAGCCTGAAAGCCTTCATGCCGTTGGCACCCCTCGGAGAGTCCGTTTCGTCTGCGACGATCTCACCATGAAGAATTTCGTGGTCAAGACGATCGCCAACGCCGCGGCGCTTGCCGTGGCCATCTGGCTGCTGAAGGACATCACGCTGACCGGTGAGAACACCGGCCGCAAGGCGCTGACACTGGTGCTGGTCGCGCTGATCTTCGGCCTGGTGAACTTCGTCGTCAAGCCCGTGGTGAAGCTGCTGTCCTTGCCACTCTTCATCCTCACGCTGGGCCTCATCACGCTGGTGATCAACGCGTTGATGCTGCTGCTCACCTCGTGGCTGGCGGACAAGTTCGATCTCGCCTTCCACGTACAGGGTTTCTGGACCGCCGTACTGGGCGGCGTGATCATCTCGATCGTCTCCTGGGCGATGCACATGGTCCTGCCCGACGACAAGGACTGAACCGTGCGCACCCCGATACCGCGTACGGCGCGCACCCAGGCCACCGCCCCGTACCGCGTCTGCTTCGTCTGCACGGGCAACATCTGCCGCTCGCCGATGGCCGAGGCCGTCTTCCGCGCCCGGATCGAGGAGGCCGGCCTCGAAGAGCTGGTCGCCGTCGACAGCGCCGGTACGGGCGGCTGGCACGAGGGTGACGGGGCCGACCCCCGGACCGTCGCCGTCCTCCGTGCCGCCGGTTACGAGGAGGACCACACCGCGCGGCAGTTCCGGGCCGAGTGGTTCGAGACGCTGGATCTGGTGATCGCGCTGGACGACGGCCATCTGCGCACGCTGCGGCGGCTGGCCCCCACCACGCAGGACGCGGCCAAGGTACGGCTGCTGCGTTCGTACGACGCGGCGGTGTCTCCCGGAACGTCTGTGGCGCCAGAGGCTCGGGAGCCTACGGCGCCGGGAGCGTCCGCAGCACCCGAAGGCGACGCACTCCCGGGCGGGACGGGGCGACCCTCCACCGAGGCTCCTACGGGAGCGCACTCCCACGACCACGATCTGGACGTCCCCGACCCGTATTACGGCGGTATGGCAGGGTTCGAGGAGTGCCTGGAAATGGTCGAGGCCGCGAGCGTCGGACTGCTGGCGGCGGTACGGGCCGCCCTCGCCGGACAGCGTCCGGTCGCCGGGGAGCCGTCGGCCGCCTAGCAGGCCAGGGCATGAACTGGGCAAGCCCAAGGCCAAGCCCCAGCTCCGGCCCCAGCCTGGCCCGAACCCTCCGCCCCCACCCAGCTCCCCCACCGAGGAGAACCGCATGACAGGCGACAGCACACGGGCCGTACGGGCCGGTCTCCCGGTGGCCGAGGCGTACGAGCCGTCCCTGCCCGGCCCGGTCTTCGCCGCGCACTACCACCTGCCGGGCGACGCCACCGGCCCGTACACGTACGGCCGCGAGTCCAACCCCACCTGGACCCGGCTGGAATCGGCCATCGGCGAGCTGGAGTCCCCGGACGCGCCCGCGCAGACCGTGAGCTTCGCCTCCGGTATGGCCGCCATCTCGGCCGTCCTCTTCTCCTGCCTGCGCAACGGCGACGCGGTCGTGCTCCCGGACGACGGTTACCAGCTGCTGCCGGCCGTCCGCGAACGCCTGGAGAGCTACGGCGTCGAGGTCCGTACGGCTCCCACCGCCGGCGACGCGCAGCTCGACGTCCTCGACGGCGCGCGGCTGCTGTGGATCGAGACGCCGTCCAACCCCGGCCTGGACGTCTGTGACGTCCGGCGGCTGGCGGCGGCCGCGCACGCGCGCGGCGTCCTGGTCGCCGTCGACAACACCCTGGCCACACCGCTCGGCCAGCGCCCACTGGACCTCGGCGCCGACTTCTCGGTGGCCAGCGGTACGAAGGCGCTGACCGGCCACGGCGACGTACTCCTCGGTTACGTCACCACCCGCGACGCGGCGCTCGCCGACTCCGTACGGATGTGGCGCAAAACCGTCGGCGCGATCCCCGGCCCGATGGAGGCGTGGCTGGCCCACCGGTCGCTCGCCACGCTCGCCCTGCGCGTGCGCCAGCAGTCCGCGGGCGCGCTCGCGCTCGCAGAGGCGCTGCGCGCACGCCCCGAGGTGACGGGCCTGCGGCACCCCGGGCTGCCGACCGACCCCGCGCACGAGATCGCCCTACGGCAGATGCGCGAGGGCCGCTTCGGCAACGTGGTCTCCTTCACGCTGCCCGGCCGCGCCCACGCGGAACGCTTCCTGGCGGCGCTGACGCTGGTGGACGACGCCACCAGTTTCGGCGGCGTACGGTCGTCCGCCGAGCGGCGGGGCCGGTGGGGCGGCGACGCGGTGCCGGAAGGTTTCATCCGCTTCTCGGTCGGGGTGGAGGAGTCGGCGGACCTGATCGCGGACGTGACGGCGGCGCTGGACGCGGCGCTCACGGCGGGGGAGGCCGTCTGAGAGGGTCGCCCCGACACCTGACACCCGGCACTGGACAACCGGCGCCAGACAACCGGCACCCGGCACCCGGGGCTCGACGTCCCGCCCCAGACAACCTGCCCCAGGCATCCGGCCCCAGACATCCGGCCCCGGTCGCGCCGCCCCGGAAGCCCCGCCCCGGACACCCGGCCCCGGTCCGTACCAATGCCGCTACGTAAAGCGGGCTGGCAGGGTATCCCCCCTCGGCACCCTGCCAGCCCCGGTTCGCGTCATTTCGAACCGCGCAGACAAGGCTAGTTGACTCAGCGTCAGTGTCCAATCACGCTGGCGGCACAGTCCTATCGACAAATTTATAGTTGAGCGGTCGCCGGCACTCGCCGGCCCGGCGGAAGGGGGAGGGAGGTACGGATGGACCTCGCTTTATTACGCACCTTCGTCACGGTGCACCGAGCGGGTTCCTTCACCCGCGCCGCCGCTCTGCTGGGGCTCTCCCAGCCCGCCGTGACCAGCCAGATACGCACCCTGGAGCGGCAACTGGGGCGCCCGCTCTTCCTCCGTAAGGCCCGCGGCGTCACCCCCACCACCGTCGGCGACGAGCTCGCCCACAAGGTGGCGCCCCACCTGGACGCGCTCACCGAGATCACCGAAGCCGGACTCGACGAGGAGTCCGCCACCCGCACCCTGCACCTCGCCGGCCCCCCGGAGTTCACCTCCCAGCGCGCGTTACCGGCCCTCGCCCCGCTCATAGACCAGGGCCTCTGTGTACGGACCGCCTTCGGGCCGGCGGATGAACTGCTGTCCGGTCTCGCCGACGGCCACCACGACCTCGCGATCACCACCACCAGGCCCCGGGGCGCCCTGCTCACCGCGACGCCGCTGTGCGACGAGGAGCACGTACTGATAGCCGCCCCACGGTGGGCGGACCGGCTCGGCGGACCGGCAGTCGTCCAGGTGAAGGGCGCGGGCGCGCTCGCCCCCGTACCGCTCGTCGAGGTCCACGAAAGCCTTCCGCTGATCTCCCGCTACTGGGCAGCGGTCTTCGATACGCCGCCCGCGGCCTCCGCCGCCGTCATCGCCTCGGACTTACGGGCCGTGCTGGCGTGTGTCACGGCAGGCGCCGGGCTGGCGGTGCTGCCCCGCTACCTGTGCGCGGAGGCACTGGACAGTGGCGAGGTGGTCGCCCTCCTCGATCCTCCGGTGCCACCTCTGCGTACGTACTTCCTGGTCACCCGGACCGGAACACTGGCCCTGCCGCACATCGCCCGTACCCATGAGTGGCTGCTCCGGGCGGCCACACGATGGTGAGGGGACCGCGGCGCGGCGCGGGACGCGCCTCGGCGGACTGGTGGGGCGGTGGTTTCACGGAGCCCCGGCTGCGGCATCTGTCCCGTATGACCGTACGGCCAGTCGTCAAACGCACCGCCCGCGCGATCCTGCTCGACGGTGCCGACATCGTTCTGATCAAGCGCACCAAGCCGGGCCGCGCCCCGTACTGGATCACTCCCGGCGGTGGCGTCGAACCCGAGGACGCCACGGTCGTGGACGCTCTGCACCGCGAACTCCACGAAGAACTGGGGGCCAAGATCACCGACGTCGTCCCGGTCTTCGTCGACACCGTCGAGCACATCAGTGACGGCGGGGTGGACGGGGTCAAGGTCCAGCACTTCTTCGTCTGCCGCCTGGAGTCGATGGACCCCTCCCTGCGGCACGGGCCCGAGGTGGAGGAGCCCTGCGGCCAGTACGAGATCGTGCGGGTGCCGTTCACGCGGGTGGGGATCGCCACGGCCGAGGTCGTCCCCCTGTCCCTGCGCCACTACCTCGACGGCAACATCGAGGGCGTACGGGCGATGCACGCGCCTGACCTGGGGTGACGCGGACTGTGTGGCTCTCACCGCACGCGCCCCACCGGCCGCCTCTCCTGGTGCGAATCCTGCCGTCCGCGTCTCAGCCGAACCAGCCCCGGAAACCGTCCGCGTCGGCCTCCGCGGGGCCGCGCGACTGAGCACGGGCGAGCACCCGCTCGACCTCCCGCTCGACTTGCTCCCGCACCTCCCGGGTCCGCGGGCGGCTCTCCGGGAGGGCGACGGGCTCCAGGCGGGGCACAGGCTCCAGCTGTCTGGGGTCGGGGGCGGCTGCGGGGAGGGAATCGGTCTCCTGCCGCGTATTGGTCTCCCGTTGCGTATCGGTCTCCTGCCGCGCATCAGCCTCCCGCCGTGTATCAGCCTTCGGCCCTGCCTCTACCGCTACCTGTGCCGGTGCCAGCGCCGGTGCCCGCACCTGTGCTCCTGCTCCTGCTCCTGCTCCTGCTCCTGCTCCTGCTCCTGCTCCTGCTCCTGCTCCTGCTCCTGCTCCTGCTCCTGCTCCTGCTCGGCGACGCGTTCCGTCCCCCCGGCGTTCAGCGGCCTCCGCCGCCGAGCCGAAGAAGTCGCCGCCCTTGCGCTTGGCGTCGTCCGTGCCCCATGCGCGTGCCCCGCTCGCCTGCCGGGGCACCTTCTGCAGGTGCGGGATGTGCTTCGCGCAGTGAATATACGTTTCCTCAACCTCGACCTCGACCCACAGATGGGCCCGCCGGCCAGGCACCGGATCGACGGGCAACTGCGGGTGCCGCGCCCGCATCTCGTCGTCCAGGACCACCCGGGCCCGACCGTTGACGTGCAGGCCGATGCGGTCGCGGGTGAAGTCGATCATCAGGATGCCGAGGTGCGGGTTCTCGGACAGGTTCCCGACGGACGCCATGACACCGTTGCCGCGGTACTCCGGATACGCGAGCGTGCGCTCATCCAGGACCTGGAGGAACCCGGGCGGCCCGGCCCGGAACGTGGAGTCGCACTCCCCGTGCCGGTCGGCCGTCGCCAGGAAGAACATCTCCTGGCGCCCCACGAACTCCCGCATGCGCTCGTTGAGATGGTCGAGCACCTGGTCGTCATAGAACCGGTCGGCGCGTTCGGTCGTACCGAGCCGCTGCTGCACCAGATGCTCGCCGTCACTGCCCGGCCGCGCCTTCCGCACTCCTGCCCCGGGGAGCCCTCCGGGGCCCTCACCCGTCTCCACCAGCCCATACGTGTCAGAGGGCCCGTACGCGTCTGAGACCGCGTACGTCTCAGGGGCCCCGTACGCCTCAGGAGCTCCGTACGTGACAGGAGACCCGTACGTGCTAGGAGACCCGCATGCAGCAGGAGACCCGTACGCATCAGGAGCCGAGGTTTCGCCGGGCTCGCCGGGCTCGCCGTATGCCGTCAAACCGTCCCCACCATGTGCCGCCAAGCCGTGATCACCTTGTGTCGTCAATGCTCAATCTCCCGCCGCGACCAGCTCTTCCACGGAGTCGTGCCGTATGCGGTCGGAGGGAATACCGACCCCCACCAATGCGTCCACGCCGTTGCGTATCATTCCGGGCGGCCCGGACAAGTAGGCGTCATATTCCCGCCACGGGCCGTACTGACGCACTGCGTCGGGGAGTTGCCCGCTGAGACTGTTGGCCGGTCCGCCGGGGCGTCCGGTGGCGACGACCGGGCGTACGGACAGCCACGGGTGGCGCTGTTCGAGCCGGAGCATGGTGTCGAGGTCGTAGAGGTCGTGGCCGCTGCGGGCGCCGTAGAAGACTTCCATCGGGCGCCGGTGGCCACGCTCGGCGACATCCTCGACCAGGGCCTTGATCGGTGCGATGCCCGTGCCGCCGCCCAGGCACAACAGCCCGTTGTCAGTGGTGTGGTCTACGGTCATGGAACCGGATGGGGGACCGAGCCGGATGACATCGCCGGGGCGGGCTCGATGGACCATGGCGTTGGACACCCAGCCGGCCGGTACGGCTTTCACATGGAAGGAGAGCAGGCCGTCGGAGCGGGGCGCCGCGGCGAAGGAGTAGTGCCGCCATACGCGCGGCCACCAGGGGGTTTCCACACTGGCGTACTGACCGGCCAGAAAGGGGTAGGGCTGGTCGGGCCGGACGGTGACGACAGCGATGTCGGGCGTACGCAACTCGTGCGAGACGACCTCGGCCTGCCACCAGGCGGGGGCCACCGCATCGTCCTCGGCGGCAGCGTCGATCATGATCTGCGAGATGGTGGTGTACGCCCGCACCCAAGCGGCCTCTGCTTCCGGGCTCCAACTGCCGGTGGCGTAACGGGCGAGCGCGCTCAACAGGCACTCGCCGACGGCCGGGTAGTGCTCGGGCAGTGTGCCGTACTTACGGTGCCCACGCCCGAGGTGGGAAAGGTACTCGGTGATGTAGTCCGTGTCGTCGACGTTCTGCGCGGAGGTGAGCAACGCCTTGAACAGCCGGTCACGTTGGGCATCCATCGCGGCGGGGAAAAGCGCACGCAAACCAGGGTGGTGCACGAAGAGCAACGCGTAGAAGTACGAGGTGACCTTGTCCGCCACGGGCTCGATCTCGTCCAGCGTCCGCAGGATGAGCCGCGCGTCCGGGGATACATCACCGGACGTCCGAGCGTCGGCGGACGCGGCACTCGCCGGGCCGGTTGACGGGGCGGGCTCGACGGCAGGTGTGGGGGACGCGCCTGGGGATGCGGAGTTGCTGCCCAGGGGTGCGGCGTGCCTGCCTGGCGGAGCGGGGCTACTGCCCAGGGGAGCGGCGGTTCTGCCTGGGGGTGGGGCGAGCGTGTCTGGGGGTGGGGCGGGCCTGTCTGGGGGTGGAGCGAGCGTGCCTGGGGGTGGGGCCGTCCTGTCTGGGGGTGGAGCGAGCGTGCCTGGGGGTGGGGCCGTCCTGTCTGGGGGTGGGGCGAGGGTGCCTGGGAGCGCGGCGTTCATGCCCGGAGGCGTGGTGATCCCACGAACGGTGGCGGCAGTGGCCTCATGGCGGCCGGTGGCGGTGGTGGCCTGCTGGGCTGCGCCCATGGTGGCGCCGGTTCCGGGGCCGGCGCCAGCGCCAGCGCCAGTACCGGTGCCGGGGCTAGTACCGGTGCCGGGCCTAGTACCGGTGCCGGGGCTAGTACCGGTGCCGGGCCTAGTACCGGTGCCGGGGCTAGTACCGGGGCCGGGGCTAGTACCGGGGCCGGGGCTAGTACCGGGGCCAGTACCAGAGCCCGGGCCAGTACCGGTGCGGGTGCCGGGGCCAGCACCAACGCCCGAGCCAGTACCGGTGCGGGTGCCGGGGCCAGTACCGGCACCAGTACTGGTGCCGGTTTCGGTGCCGGGGCCAGCGCCAGGCCCGGTGCCGTAGGCCCCAGCCGACGGCGTGCTGGTGCCCGAAGTGTGGGCTGGGCTGGAGGTGGTGGAGGCGGGTGGGTGGGCGGGGGGAAGGGGAGAAGGGGGAGGGGAAGCGGACGGAGCACCGGGCGCCCCGCCTCGTACAGTCGCGCCCGCTGGGCTCCCGCCACCGTGCTCTTCAGGCGCCCGTACGCGTTCCGCCGCCGTACCCACCGGCCTGATGGAACTGACCGGCCGACTGGGTATCCCTTCGCCGGTCTCCGCACGTTCGCCAATCTCCGCACGTCCGCTGGCCTCCGCGCGGAGGCCGGCCTTGGCGCCCTCTTGGCCCTCTTGGTCCTCTTCGCCCTCTACCCCGACAGCCCCGCCCACGCCCTCTGTACGCCCGGCGCACTCGGCATTGTGATCACTCCGTTCGACCGTAGCCCCGCGATGATCTTCAGTGGGCTTCTTCGACGGAGTGAACCATCCCCAATCGCCACTGCTGCCGCCAGATGAGCCGTCATCGGCTGTCGTGGTGGTCGGAGCGTCCATGGTCTGCCTCGCCTCGAACGTCTTTCGATCGTCTTCGCACTTCCACAGTCCGGAATGTGCCCGCAATTCCCCCGCACCGCTTCGGGATTCCTCATCGATCAGAGCTCTCCCGGCAACACCCTCCATAGCGGACACTGCACGTTCAACCGGCACTACGGGCGCCGCGCGCGGTCTCCTTCTCCGCAGCGTGCCACCCAGCCTCGGCACACCGGACAAACACCGGAAAGTCCGGGCGCGGTACACCGTTTTGCCACTAGGGTGGCGGGCTCCACGTACGACTCTGCCGTACGCCTCACCGCACGGTTACGGGTTGTCGGAAGCACTCGGCCCGCCCAACCGGACTAGACCATACCCGCAGTACTTGAATCCACAACCCCCGTACTAAGAACAGTTTCTCGCGGTTCTCCCATTACCGTGCCCCAGCCCCTGGAACCCGATTCATCGGGCATGCTGCACCAAACGGCCGCAGGCAGCTGGAATTACCCGCCGACCCGTACGAGTTCGTATGCCTCGCGCAGGTCACGGCCGTCGTACGCGTATGAAGCCAGACCGCTGACATGGTGGTCCGCATTCACCGCCACAGAAACGGGAACAGCCGCGAACAGGGCGGTGTCCGACATGGAATCGCCGTACGCCACACAGTCGGACCGGCTCAGTCCGAACTCGGCGCACAGTTCATCCATAATCCTCACCTTTGCAGACGTGGAAAGTATCCCGTCCGGTTCCACCGGTTCCCGAAAAGGCAGCGCGGGCCAGCGCGAGCCGTGCGCTGCGTCCGCTCCCCAGCCCCTCAGTCGCTCCACGAAGAACCCCGGGGACAGGGAGATCACCGCGCACCGCTCACCCCGCGCCCGGATGTCGGCCCACACCTCCCGGATGCCGTCCAGCCAGGGAGCGCCCTCGAAGGCCGCCGTCACCAGGTCCTCGGTCAGCTCGGCCCACAGTTCGCACGCCAGCTCGGCGAAGCGCAGTGGCGTCACCTCGCCGGCGATGAAGGCCCGCTCCAGCTCGGCGATCTCCCGGTCCAGTCCGAGCTGCCGGGATATCTCGACGGAGGCCGCCGAGCCGTGGAGCAGGGTTCCGTCCATGTCGAATAGATGTAGCTTCCCCATACCGGGGAGCGTAGGACGCGGCGGGCCCTCCCGTCCGCTGAGTTGCGTTCTGTCCGCTGGGTTGCGTTCTGTCCCCTGGGTTGCGTTCTCTCTGTCCCATGGCGTGCGTCCTCACCCCTGGGTCGCATCTGCCCCTTGAGGCGCGCCGGGCCGCGGCCATTCACCCGGCACGGTTACGACCCGTACCGCTACTCAACCGCGCGTACGACGGGATACTCCCGCTGTCAGATGCCCCGCAGCCCGCCGGGCGCGACCGTGGATCGCATGAAGCAGCTCAGCCGGCCCGCGCGCCGCGCCCTCCTCGTCATCCACGTCGCGGTCTCCGTCGGCTGGCTCGGGCTCACGCTCGGCCTGCTCACGCTCAGCGTCACCGGGTACACCTCGGGATCGCTGGACACGACCGTGGCCGCTTACCGCGCCATGAAGATCTTCAGCGACTGGCTGCTCCTGCCGGTGGCCCTGACGGCACTGGTCAGCGGCCTGGTGTTGTCCTTCGGTACGCCTTGGGGGCTGGCCCGCCACCGTTGGATCGTCGTCAAGTTCTGGTTGACCCTGGCGACCGTCCTGCTGACGGCCTTCTCCCTGCGCCCGGGCATCGACCGACTCGCTGCCGACGCCGTGGCCGGCACCCCGGACACCGGGTTGAGCATGGTGTCCGCGCCCTCCGTCGCGACGGCCACGTACCTCTTCGTCACCGCCGTCTCCGTACTCAAACCCTGGGGCCTCACCAAACGCGGCAGCCGACTGCGCGCCGCGCAGTCGGCCAGGGCCCGCGATCGGGCAGCCGGTAAGCCCTCGAGTGGAGTCGTCAGTTGAGGCCTGCTGCCTCGATCGCGGTACGGGCGATGCGGTCGTCCTGCTCCGGCGCACCGCCGCCGACACCGATCGCGCCGATCAGCCGGCCGTCCCGGTGGACCGGCACGCCACCCGCGATGAACAGCAGCGGGCGGTCGAGCGCGGTGGGCAGCGTGTGGAAGAGGCCGTCGGGCCGTACGGCGCCGACGAGGTCGGCGGTCGGCGCGTCCAGCTGCAGCGCGGTGTACGCCTTACGGGTGCTGGTCTCGCCCGAGATCAGTACGGCGGTGTCGTCGCGCCGGAAGCCGAGCAGGTGGCCGCCCGCGTCCAGCACGGTGACGCTGCCCTGAACCCCGAGGTCAGCGGCGGCAGCTCGCGCGGCCTCGATCAGGGCGTCCGCGTCGTGGGTGGTGAGGGGGCGAACGGTGGGGGTGGTGTTCATTGCTGGTGCTCCTGTGTGCGGTAGTGCTTGTGGTGGGTGTGTTGTGTAAGTGAGATGGCTTGCTGTCGTGGGCAGAGCGCGTGGGGCCGAGCGGGCTCCTGTCACCGGGACGGGACAGCCGGGGTAGGACAGCCGGGCCAGCCAGGGAAGCCAGGACAGCCAGGACGGGGCAGCCCGGCCAGGGCAGCCAGGCCGGAACAACCGGCCCCCCCTCAGCCCCGTACAGCCGCCGCAGCCCCTTCCCCAGCGCTGCCGGCCTCGGCGCCGAACCCCGCGTCAGCCTCAGCCTCAGTTCCAAACCTCGGCCCGGAACCCGACTTCGGCCTCAGCCTGAGTTCAGACCCCAGCCCCGGCCTTGTGTCCGCCCCCGGTGACGCCCCCGACCTCGACCCCGGTCTCGTCCCCGGCTTCGGCCCCGCCCTTGTCCCCGGCCCCCGAAGCGACAACCTGTCCGCTCAGACCGTTCAGCCCCCTCCGGCCCCTCTGGCCGCTTCGATCACTCTGGCCACTCTGGTCTCCCCGCCCACCCCTCCGCTCCAGCACGCCCGCAAGAACCGCGACGCCCAGCGCCAGAACGGTCATCCCCACGCCGACCCAGTTGGGTGCGGTCAGTCCGAGGCCTGCCGCGATGACGATGCCGCCGAGCCAGGAGGCGAGTGCGTTGCCGAAGTTGAAGGCGGCGATGTTGCCGACCGAGGCGAGGGTGGGGGCGTCCGCAGCCTGGTCCATGATCCGCTTCTGCAGCGGCGGTACAGTCGCGAAGCCGAAGGCGCCGATCAGGGCAATGGTGACGGTCGCGGCGACCTTGTCGTGCGCCGCAAAACTGAACGCGGCCAGCGAGAGCGCGAGCCCGATCAGCGACACGTACAGCATCGGCATCATGTGGCGGTCGGTGAACCGCCCCGAGACCAGGTTGCCGCCCACCATGCCCAGGCCGAAGACAGCCGTGAGCCAGATGACGGACGACGGTGCGAAGCCGGCGACCTCGGTCATCATCGAAGCGAGGTAGGTGACGGCCGCGAAGACGCCGCCGAAGCCGAGGATCGTCATCAGCATCGCCAGCCCGACCTGCGGGTTTCGGAAGACGGCGATCTCCTGGCCCATCGGGGACGCCGCCTTCACGGGCTGCGCCGGGACCAGCTTGGCGACGCCGAGGAAGCCGAGTACGCCCAGGACCGCGATGGCGACGAAGGTGGCGCGCCAGTTGATCTGCTGGGCGAGCAGGGTGCCGAACGGTACGCCCACGACGTTGGCGACGGTCAGGCCGGCGAACATCATCGAGATGGCGCCGGCCCGCTTGTGCGGCGCGACGAGGTCCGCGGCCACCAGCGATCCGATGCCGAAGAACGCGCCGTGCGCAAAGGACGAAACGATCCGCCCGGCCAGCATCACCGCGAAGACCGGTGCCACGGCAGTGAGCAGGTTGCCCACCACGAACAGGGCCATCAGCAGCATCAACATCTGCTTACGGGTCATGCGGGTGCCGAGGGCGGTGGTCAGCGGGGCGCCGACGACGACGCCGAGCGCGTACAGGGTGGTCGCATAGCCGGCCATGGGGATGGAGACACCGAAGCCGGCGGCCACGTCGGGCAGCAGCCCCATCACCGCGAACTCGGTCATCCCGATCCCGAAGGCGCCGATGGTCAGCGCCAGGAGAGCGAGGGGCATGACGGATCCCTTCAAACGATTGCGTACAGCTTCAACAGGCGTAGACAATAATTGCAGACGCGGGTTACTTGCAAACGCGTGCTATTGCGCTGGTGGCCTATCCTGGGGCGAACGCCCTGTAAGGAGGTCCTCGATGACGCAGCAGATCCGGCAGGCACCCCGGCCTGGCCAGCAGCAGACGGGGCCGCAGCGGACGGCGCAGGATCAGACCGGCCCGCAGCAGACGGAACGGGAGTCGACCGAACCGCAACCTCCGGGCCATGCCACTCCGAATCAGCGCCAGCGCCAGCACCAGCACCGACGCCGCCAGGAGCCGGCAGCTGCGGAAACACACACGGCCGCGCCCGGCCCCGGCTGCCCGCCCGGTTCCGCGACCGCCCCGGCACTCGCTCAGGGCTGGTGTGCGCTCTCCGCACTGCACGGCCGCATCGAGTCACACATCGAGCGCGCGCTGCAGGCCGGGCACGACTTGAGCGTCCGGGAGTTCTCCGTACTGAACGTGCTCAGCGAGCAGCACGACGGCCCGGGCGGCCATCTGCGGATGCACCAGGTCGCGGACTCGGTCGTGCTCAGCCAGAGCGCCACCACCCGCCTGGTCACGCGTCTGGAAGAACGCCGGCTGCTCTCCCGGTACCTGTGCCCCGATGACCGGCGCGGCATCTACACCAACGTCACCGACGAAGGCCGGCAGCTGCTCGAAGAGGCCCGCCCGACGCACGACGCGGCGCTGCGCGAAGCACTCCAGGACGCCGCGAAGCGCCCCGAACTGGCCCCTCTCGTCGCCGCGGTGGAAACCCTCGCTCCCTCTGCCTGAACAGGGGTGCGTATGGTCCCGCCCATGAGTGACATCGAGATCCGCCCCGCGACCGAGGACGTCATCCCGGCCATCGTCGGGATGCTGGCCGACGATGCGCTGGGCGCCGGCCGCGAGACCCCGGACGACCTGGCCCCGTACCGTGCGGCGTACGAGCTGCTGGCCACCGATCCCCATCAGCACCTGGTCGTCGCCGTACGCGGTGACCGCCCGGTCGGAACGCTCCAGCTCACCGTCGTTCCGGGGCTCTCACGTCGCGGCAGCAGCCGCGCGATCATCGAGGCGGTACGCGTCCACGCGGACGAGCGGGGCAGCGGCCTGGGCACCCAGTTGATCGAATGGGCGGTCGCCGAATCCCGCACCCTCGGCTGCCGGCTGGTCCAGCTCACCTCGGACGCGACGCGCGTCGACGCCCACCGTTTCTACGAGCGTCTCGGCTTCGAGGCTTCGCACCTGGGCTTCAAGCTCCAGCTCTGACCCGGCGCCACCCCGCACCCAGCAGCGCGCTCCCACTCACCTGCCTGCCCCGTCCGTCCCGGGCGCCCCGCACAACCGCCCAACGGGCACCCGGGACGTACGGGGGGTACGGGCCCCACCAGCGCTCTTCCGCGGCCTTCTGCGCTCTTCTCTCAGCCGCGGCCCCCGCTTTCCTCCCCCCTACGCACCGACCGCGCCCTGGCCCGGTGCGCCTTCTGCCGACAGGCACCGCCGCAGAACCGCGCCGGCCGCCCCGTACGCGCGGCAGGTAGAGGCCCACCACACACCTCACAGCGCGTTTCGTTACGTCCGCGCGCCCGATGGGGCAGTTTCGTTACGCTACCGCCGACCCGCAACCCGTCACACATCAACGTCGTCATCCGCCCCTGCGGCGCCCCCGACGACACCCGCCGCTGCTCCATCGACAGGCACCCGACCAGCAGCCCCAGCACATCGTCGATCTCGACGTCTTTCCTTACCCCGCCCGCCTCTTGGGCACGTACGAGCAGCACACCCAAGGCCTCGGTGAAGTCATGCTCCACCTGCGGCGACGGCTCGTAACCACCCTCGCCGGCCGCTTCCAGCGCGTCACACAACGCTTTGTTCCGCGACGCCAGCCGTACCACCGACGCAAGGAATCGGAAAAAGACAGCGACCGGGTCCGTCGCATCCGCCAAGTCCCTTGCGGTGTCCGTGAACAGGCGCACCCGGTCCGCGACCGTGGCTCTGAACAGCGCTTCTTTCGACGGGAAATGACGGTAGACGGTTCCGGCGCCGACCCCGGCACGGCGCGCGATCTCACCCAGCGGTACGCCCAACCCCCGCTCTTCAAAAGCAGTTCGGGCGGCTTGCAGCACCCGCTCGCGGTTGCGTCGCGCGTCCGCCCGTGCAGGGGCACGCCCCATGCTCGTCACTACCGAGCCTCCTGAGAACCGTCGACTTCCGGGTCGAGCGTTCTCCACGTTCAACCGGGCCGTACATTCCGATTCTACGGGAGCTTGAGATCATGGAGGCTGCCTGCGTCGTTGCGGCGACGGAGCGACTGCCCGTTTCGCCTGGTCCACCGCAGGAGCGGCTGTGCGAGGAGCCGACATCGAGGAATCCGGCTGCATGGAGCGCCGCCATCGCTTACGGGTTCGTCAGCCAGCCTGCACCCGCCTCCCTTGGCCTGCCACCGGAGTACGGCTGAATGGAGTAGGCCGCCACAGCTACAACGCCGCGAGTGCGCCAGGACCCCGCTGGCCCACCTGCTCGCCTACGCTCCCCCAAAGGCGCACACGGCAGCGCCACTCACCTCACAAGCCCTACGGCCCACCTGTTTCACGTGAAACCGCGCGCCCCAAAACAAAGTTGGGGTGCCGTTTCACGTGAAACGGCACCCCAGGCCCCCTGACGGGGGTGTGAAGCGAACTACGCGGCCCTCAGCCGGCGATGGCCTCATCCCATGCCGCACCCGCCGCCGCGGCCGCCCCGTCACCGTCCACGGTCACACCGAGCACCCGCAAGCCCGCCGCCAACGCAGCGAGGGACGCCAGGACCACACCGCGCTCCGCTGCCTGCCCGTAGTGATTCACCCGGATCATCTCCTTGGCCAGCGCGCCTGCCGCGGCCTGTACGGGCACCGCGACCGTGCCGTCCGCTGCGTCCAACGCGGCGGAGACGATCTCACGGGCGTCCATGTCCGCAGGCGCACGCAGCGTCGTGGCCGCCGGGGCCGCGTCCTCGTCCCGCAGAACGTACGGGGACAGGGCACCGAGCGCCCGCACACCGGCCCGTACCGCCGCGGCAGCCGCGCGGTGCCGGGTGATGACGGCATCGAGCCCCTCCCCGTCGACGCGGTCCACGGCCTGCTCCAGAGCGAGCATCTCCATCTGTGCCGGGGCGTGCGGCAGCGCGGTACGCCCGCCGTCGATCCAGCGCTCCTTCCAGTCCAGCAGCGAGAGGTAGGAACGACGGGGAGCGTGTTCGTTGGCCGCGATGCGCTCCCAGGCCCGCGCGCTCACCGAGACCGCCGATACACCGGCCGGTCCGCCCAGCGCCTTCTGGCCGCCGATCACACACAGATCGACGCCCCACTCGTCGGTGAGCAGCGGCTCGGCTCCCACCGATGCCACGGCGTCCAGCATCAGCAGCGCGCCGTGCTCCCGTACGACGGCACCGATCTCGGCGACCGGGTTGGTGTTGCCGGTCGCCGCCTCGGCGTGCACCAGGCTCACGAAGTCGATGGCGGGGTGTTCCCGCAGCGCCTCCGCCACCTGCTCCGGTCGTACGGCTCCCGTGAACGGTGCACTGATCGTGATGACCTCGGCGCCACAGGACCGCAGCCAGCCGCCGAAGGTCTCGCCGTACGGTCCGGTCACGATGTTGAGCGCCGTGCTGCCGGGGCCCACGGCGGACCGGATGCACGCCTCCAGCGGCAGCAGCGCCTCGCCCTGGGTGGCCACGACATCGGCGCGGGTACGCATCAGCGCCGCGACCTTGTCCTCGATCCGCGCGAAGTGTCCGGCGGTGAGCGGCGGCAGGTCGAGCAGGTTCGGGGCGTCGGAGGTCGTGTTCACGGCGGTCGCGTCAGTCACGGTGGCCTTCCAGCGGTAGCGGGCCGCGGTGCGGCGGCTCCTGATATCTGGCTCGACTGTACGTCCGGGGCTGTCACCCCTGCCGTACGGGCTCACCTCACCGCCACCAGCCCCGCTTCCCCTTCAGGACCGCGCCGGCCCAGCGTTCCAGCTTCCTGTCACCGTCCGCGCCGGCCGGCGTCCCGCCTACCCGTCACCGGCCGCGCCAGCCCTCCGCGTCGACCCCGCCCGGCACCGGACCGGCCGGCTCGTACGGTCCCCGGGTGAAGACGAAGGTGCCCACGTCCAGATGACTGACCGAGCCGTCCTCTGCACGGACCACGCGCAGCCTCTCACCCGCGAAGTAACCGTCCAGCCCGGTCCAGGTGCCGTCCGCCTCCGCGCGGAACCGCGAGGAACGGCCACCCGGCCCGGACATGAGCGAGATCTCCAAGGCGCGATCCGCGCCCAGCCGCAGTACGTACGGGTGCGCGCCCCAGTACCAAGGCCCCGTGAGGGCCAGCAGGTCCTTGTCCAGTGGTTCGGCCAGCGGCCGCCACGGCTCGGGCATCCGCGGCTCCCGGTCCGCGACGATGCTGGCCAGGTCCGCTGCGATGGTGCTGATCGCAGGCCCCGACGTGCAGTTCGCCAGTGCGATGCCGGCGACGTCCTCGGCCACGTCGATCCACAGGGACGCCAGGAAGCCCGGCATCGACCCGGTGTGCCCGAACAGCAGCCGCCCGTTCCACCGCACGAGCTGGAGACCGAGCCCGAAGCCGGCGTCCCATGCCGCGCTCTCGGGCGGTACGGCCGGAGTCCGCATCTCGGCCAGGGTCGAGGCGCTGAGCACCCGGTCGTCGCCCCGGGTCAGGAATGCCGCCCACCGTCCCAGATCCTCGGCCGTGGACCACAGCTGTCCGGCCGGGCCCATCAGACCGGTGTCCTGGGCCGGCTCCGGCAGCAGGACGTCCGCCCAGGGATGCACGGCCCAGCCGTCGGCGTGCGGTGCCTGCGGCTGGAGCGACGTACGGTTCATGCCCAGCGGCTCCAGCACCTCCCGTCGCAGCACGTCTCCCCAGTTCAGCCCGCCACGCAGCCGCTCGACCAAGGAGCCCAGCAGGGCGTACCCCGGGTTGGAGTAGTGGAACCGCCGGCCGGCGGACAGGCGACGCGGGTCTTCGTCGAACAGGTCGCCGGGCTCCGGCCGCAGTGATCCGGGGGTCCGTTCCCACCAGGGACCGCGCGCTTCGGCCGACAGCCCGGAACTGTGCGAGAGGAGCTGAGCGATCGTCACGTCCGGAGCCGCACTGCCCGGCAGGTGCTCGCCCAGCGCGTCGTCCAGCGACAGCAGCCCCTCGTCACGTAGCCGCAGTACCAGTACCGCGACGAACGTCTTGGTGATCGACCCGATCCGGTACTGAACCCCCGCCCTGTCACCGGACCCGGCGTCGATGCCCCGGCGGCACCCGGCCCATGCCACCTTCCCGCCCCGTATGACCGCCCCCGTCAGTGAGGGCGCCCGTCCCTCGGCCTGGCCGACGGCCAGCCGCCGTAACAGCGCCCGCCTCGTCTCCGGCAACAACAACCCGGGCTGTGCCGCCCCGTCCTCGCCCGGGCTGCTCAGCTCGCCATGCGAACCCCACACCCGGCGCTGGTCGGACGATCCCGCACTTGGCGACCCCGCGCTCATGGCACTCCTCAGCAACTCGACGACCACGGTCGGACAAGAATGAAGCACCCACCCCACCACCCGCACCACCGAAACCGCCGCGTTCCCCTGCACCGATCCTCTGGACATGACGCCGACGTCAACGGCTACGGTCGTCGTGGCACCGGCACAGCACCGAACCGGGCCGGACGGGGGCGTACATGCGGATCGGAGAACTGGCCGAGCGAGCGGGAACCACCACTCGCACCCTGCGCTATTACGAAGCGCGCGGACTGCTCCCTGCCGAGCGCACGGCCAACGGCCACCGCACCTACGACGAAGCGGACCTGCGGCTGCTCCAGCAGATCCAGATGCTGCAACGCTTCGGCTTCGAGCTGGAGGAGACCCGCCCCTTCGTGGAGTGCCTACGGGCCGGCCACCCGGCAGGCGACGCCTGCCCCGCCTCGCTCCAGGTCTACCGACGCAAGCTGACCGAGCTCGACGCCTGTATCGCCCAGCTCCAGGACGTACGTGAGCAGGTGGGAGACCAACTGGCGCGAGCCGTGGAGGCCATGAACGCCATGGCGCACACGACCGCACAGCCCGGCGGCTCACACCCGCGATGCGAACTCACTGGGCCCGACGACTGACTCCGGTCGCCGTCCTGCCCCGTGCGCCGGTCTCCTCACCCAGCGCCGCGATGGCCTCCTCCAGAACCTCCTGCTCCGCCGCCGGGAGCCAACGAGCCGCATGCACCATGTGCAGCGCCGACCGAAGCCGGTCACGGTCCTGTGCGGAGCCAAGATCGCCCAGGTACGGCGGCAGGATCAGCCCCAGCGCCTTGAGATCCTGCCGCACACAGAACCTGGCCAGAAGATCCGCCAGCAGCCCACCCGCAACGCCGCCCACGTCCCGCTCCCGCTCGCACTCGCCAGACAGCCGTCCAGCCAGTGCTGCTGCCCCCGTCTCCCGCAATCCCTCAGCGATCGCGAAGCGGTTCCACATCCCGTAGTCCCCGTCGGGCGCGTCCCGCACCCGCTCCGCAGCACGCTGGAAGTACTCATACGCCTTGACCGTCTCGCCCAGCTCCCGGTGAGCGCGCGCCATGTTCGCGTACAGAGACGCGTAGAACCCGCTGACGCGTTCGTCCCCCACTCGGTCCGCCAGGTCCAAGCATTTCTGATTCCACCAAAGGGTGTCCTCCGGCGTGGCCTGGTGCCGCGCCACGTAATGAGCGGCGATGCACGCTTCATAGTCATCGCTCGCTGTCTCCCACGCCTGCAGAAACAGCCGACGTGCTTGGTCGCTCTCGCCTCGTGCCTCGGCCTCCATGCCGCGCACGCACATCCGCACCACGGCATTCCCCGCATCCACCCTTGGCTCCCCTTCAGTCCGTTTCACGTGAAACAACGTCCTGCACGGGCATGACCAGGGTGGTGAAACTGCCTTGATCAGCCGAGCGCACGACGACCGGTTCTGCGTCGGAGGCCACTTCCAGCAGCACATCGGGCCCCACACTCGCGTCCAGAGCAGGCACGAGCACCGCCGGATCGAAAGCGATGCGCAGCGGCGGCCCCGTACACACCGCGCTCACCGCGACCGGGCTGCCCCCGATCCCGCCCTCACTGACAACCACCTTCTGGTCCCTGCTCCGATACACGAGCACAGCGCCCTTCCCCCGCCCGGAGAAAGCCTCACGGAGCACGGTCCGGTCCGCGATGATCCGATGCCGTACGTCCCCCAATCCGTCCAGCACCACCCGGTAATCGGGAAACTCCCCGGCCCCACACCCCGACAACTCCCGCCGCTCTCCAACCACCCCGGACCCGCCGGCCTCCCCGGCCTCCCCGACCAAGCGCCCTCCATCACCCGACACCTCGACATCGATATGCCGCTGCCGCACAGCCCAAGCCGCCATGCCCGCCAAGTCCCCGGCATCGATCAGCACCCGGCACGGGCCGCCGCCCGACCTCCTCGCCCTCAGCACCCGCACCGCCAATCGGTACCGGTCCGTGGCGACCAACCGCAGTTCGCCATCGCCGAGTTCCAGGAGCACGGAACCCAGGACCGGAAACTCCGTACGTGTCGCGGCGTCCGCGACCGCGGGCCCCACCTGCCGTACTGCGCTGGCCAGCTCCGCGCCCCCGATCCTGGCCCACCCATGGAGATGCTGCGGGTCCTCCGGCGGAAGCCCCCGCAGCATCTCCTCGACCAGCGCCCGCGCAGCATCCGCTGTCTGCCGCGTCCGGTCCAGGTGCGAGCGCAGCACCGTACGGGCCTCCGCTTCGCTCCCGTCCAGCACGACCCTGACATCCACCAGCGGTAGCCCCGCCTCCCGCAGCTTGCGGAGCAGCACGGCACGGCCCTCCTGCTCGGCCCCGTAGAACCGGTAGCCGGTCACCGGGTCGACCTTGACGGGACACAGGACGCCACAGTCGTCGTAGAAGCGCAGCGCGCTCGGAGCCAGGCCCACCTGCCGCCCGAATGCCCCGATTCCCAGCAGACCTTCGTTCTCGCACATGACCGCGATTGTGGGACTTCAAGCAACCTGAAGGTCAAAGCCGGGCCGGCAACGCCGCGCTCCCCTCACCTACGCGGGCGTCCGGCCGAGCGCCTGCCAGACCCGGCCGCGCAGCAGCTCGTACTCCTCCGCACGGCGTGGTGGCCGCCCCTCAGGCCGGGGCACGGCCCGGGCGCCGGACACCACCTGCCCGCGCTGGAACTGCTCCCGCGTGAGGTCGATCTCGATGCCGCTGGGCAGCCGGTTCCACCAGTGGTGACCGTGCTGCTCACCGCCGAGATGAACCTCACCGACCACGAGTTCACCACCGAAGAAGTCGTGCACGACCAGCGCAGTGATGTCGCAGTGGCCCCACGCAGGGTTGTCGGGAGTCCAGGGGGCACGGGCGTGGTCGTCAACCGAACACGTGTCAGCCGCCCAACCCGCGCGGACAGCCTTCGTGATGTCGTCAAGAGTCCAAGGAATCATGCGACGGAGCGTCCCATCCACCACTGACAACGCGACGCTCGCACCGAAGGCGGCCTTTATCGGTGGCAGCAGTTGGCCCGCTGACACCGACGGGCCCTGCACCGGCAGCAGGTGACCCGCTCAAGCCGGGCGAGCGGCACACACCACTGCTCTTCACTCCCGCCGAGACGAGCCAGTGGCCTCCCAGGCCGCCTCGATCATCCGGAAGATCTCGTCCACCGCGGCATCCGGATCGGCCGCCTCCCGGGCCAGAGAATGGGCGTCGACCACGAACCTCGCGATCGTCCGGCAGGCCGTTGTCGTCCGTGACAGGCCGGGATCGGCGGCGATGGCCGCTGCCAGCGACTCCGCATGGCGCAGCCGCATCGACTTCTCGTACTCCCGCAGGGCGGGCGATGCGTCGATCATGCGCCAGATCGGGGCGGCATTCTCCGCCGCGCAATGGCGCACCAGGGCCCGCATCTCGTGACGCAGCGCGGGGATGAGCGGCTCGTGCGGGGCCCGGCCGGTGACCGCCTGGGTGAGGCGTTGCTCGAAGTTCTCGTCCTGCTCGAACACCAGGGCCTCTTTCGAGGCGAAGTGGGAGAAGAGCGTGGTGACGGCCACGTCGGCTTCGGCGGCGACGTCACGGATGCCCACCTCGTCGTACCCGTGCTCCAGGAAGAGCCGCAGGGCGGCGTCAGCGATCTTCTGGCGGGTCGCTGCCTTCTTACGTTCACGGCGTCCGGGCGGCACGGTCATGGCGTCACGCTACCAAATACGAAGGAGCAACCGTTCCAAAACACTAACCGTTAGTGCTACGGTCCCGGCATGAAGAGAGTGAGCTTCGCCGAATTCGGCGGTCCGGACGTTCTGCGCCTCGTCGACGCCGAGGAGCCCCACGCGGGCCCCGGCCAGATACGCATCGCCGTACGAGCGGCAGGCGTGAACCCGGTCGACTGGAGGTTCCGCGAAGGCCAGTTCCAGAAGACCCATCCGATCGAGCTGCCCGCCGGAGTCGGGCTGGACGCCTCCGGTGTGGTGGACGAGATCGGCGCCGGCGTCGAAGAAGTCAAGGTCGGCGACCATGTGTTCGGCGAAGGGACCGGCACCTACGCCGAGTTCGCCGTGCTGTCGGCCTGGGCCCGGATGCCCGAGGGCCTGACGTTCGAGGAGGCCGCCGGATATCCCTCGGTGGTGGAGACCGCGCTGCGCATCATTCGCCAGGTCGGTGTGCAGCCCGGAGAGAGGCTGCTGGTCAGCGGCGCGTCCGGCGGAGTCGGATCGGCGGTGCTGCAGATCGCCCGCGACCGCGGCATCACGGTGACCGGCACGGCCGGGGCCGCCAACCAGGACTATCTGCGCGGCCTGGGTGCCCTCGCCACGACGTACGGCCAGGGCTGGGTCGAACGCGTGCGGCAGCTCGGGCCCGTCGACGCGGCCCTCGACCTGGCCGGCTCGGGTGTCATCCGCGAACTCGTCGAACTGACCGGTGACCCGCAGAAGGTCGTCTCCATCGCCGATCTCACCGCGCCGGACCACGGTGTCCGGTTCTCCGGCGTGGCCGGGAGCATGCCGGACGCGCTCGCCGAGGCCGCCGGTCTCATCTCGCGTGGGAGGCTCCACATCCCCGTCGAGAAGTCGTACTCGCTCGCGGACGCCGCGGCGGCGCACATCGACAGCCAGGCCGGACACACGCGCGGGCGACGCGTCATCGTCATCTGAGCCGTTTCCGCGCAGTTGCCCGGCCCGACGAGCCGGATTCCTTCCACAGAGACCCTGCACGGGGCCCACCCGGCAGGGATGCGACACGCAAGGAGCCCTGTGAACACTCCTGTCACGATCATCGGCGCCGGCCTCGGCGGCCTCATGCTGGCCCGCGTCCTGCACGTCCACGACATCCCGGCCACGGTCTACGAGGCGGAACCCTCCCCGACGGCGCGTTCGCAGGGCGGGATGCTCGACATCCACGGTCACAACGGCCAACTCGCCCTCCAGGCGGCCGGCCTGACGGACGCGTTCCACGCCCTCGTCCTGGAGGGCCGCCAGGCGATACGACTCCTCGACCGGAACGGGACGGTCCTGTTCGACAAAGCCGACGACGGCACGGGCCAGAGCCCCGAAGTACAGCGCGGCGAGCTACGCCGCATGCTCCTGGACGCACTCCCCGCCGGCACCGTCCGATGGGGCCACAAGGCCACCGGCGTCCGCGCCCTCGGTGCGGGCCGCCACCAGGTGAGCTTCGCAGGCGGCACCACCGTCGTCACCGGACTCCTGGTCGGCGCCGACGGCGCCTGGTCACGCGTACGGCCGCTGCTCTCCGACGCCACACCCGAGTACGTCGGCCGGTCCGTCGTCGAGACCCGCCTGTACGACGCGGACGCCCGGCACCCGGCCACCGCGAAGGCGGTCGGCGGCGGGACGCTCGTCGCGCTCGACCAGGCGGAGACCGGAAAGTGGTTCGTGGCCCACCGGGAGAAGGGCGGAACCCTCCACACCTACACGATGCTCTCCAAACCACAGGCATGGTTCGCCGGCATCGACTTCACCGACACCGCCGCGGCCACCGCGCGCATCGCGCAGGAACTCGACGGTTGGGCCCCGGAACTCACCACCCTGATCACCGCAAGCGACACCACACCGGTCCTGCGCGCCCTCCACGCCCTGCCGGTCGGGCACCGCTGGGAACGGGTACCGGGAGTGACCCTGCTCGGCGACGCCGCCCACCTTTCACCCCCCAACGGCGAAGGCGCCAACCTGGCCATGCTGGACGGCGCCGAACTCGGCAAGGCCCTCGCCACACACACAGACGACATCGAGACCGCCCTCGCCACGTACGAGCAAGCACTGTTCCCCCGCGGCGCCGAAGCCGCCGCCACAGTCGGCCACGACCCCACGCCACAGGACCTGATCAACTTCTTCGCCCAGGACGGGCACACCGAGTGAACCACTCGTGGTGCGCCCCGGCGGCATGCATCCGACCATGGCCGTCTCGCTACTACTAGCCTGCGTGCTCGCTTGCCCTGCGTGCTTACGTACTTGCCTGACCGACCGCGACAAACCCTGTAGGTTCTCGCGGCTCTGTCAGAAGCTGCTCTACTGACCTGGGGCTTCTCCCGCAGTCTCACGACGTGTCGGAAGCTGGAGCCTCAACCGCGTGTCGGATTCTTGGCCGCCTGCGTGCACGGACGTGAACAACGAGCTCCTGACCTAGGCTGTCCTGTGACAGCACTTCGCCCCGCCGTGGCGGCGGGGCGAAGCATCCAGAACCGGATGAGCCGACAGCGTCCAACGAGTGGCCGCGCGCCGGCCGTTCACCCCCCGCCCGGCCGGGGCCGCAGGCCGAGCAGGATGTCCTGGATGAGATCGGCGCTGCGCCTGACTGCGTCGTCGCCGAAGCCCAGGAAGTGCCGGTAGTGAATCGGCGCGTAGAAGAGGTCGACCATCACGTCGGTGGGCACGTCGGAGCGGAGCTGCCCGGCGGCGACGGCGGAATCCAGGCGGGCCCGGCACTCCGCGATGCTGGGCTCAAGGATCGTTTCGCGGAACGCCTTCATCAGCGCCGGGTCGTTCTGGGCCTCGCTCATGACGCCCTTGAACGCCTCGCTGATCCTGCCGGTGACCAGCCGCTGGCTCACCGCAGTGATTTGGGTCGTGAGGTCGGCGGCGATGTCACCGGTGTCGGGGAAGGCGAAGTCGTCGCCGAGCTCCTCGTTCATCGCCTCCAGCACCACCGCGCCCTTGGAACGCCACCACCGGTAGATCGTGGGCTTGCCCACGCCGGCCTGGGCGGCGATGGCCTCGATGGTCACCTTCGCGAAGCCTCTGCGGCTCACCAGGTCGAACGCCGCGTCGAGGATCGCCCGGCGGGCACGCTCGCTGCGCCGTTCACTGTTCGGATCGGGGGTCATGGTCCTCACTCTAACCCTCGCGTGACGTTACGTTTCGTTTTGACAAGCCGCTCGTAGATGACTTACCTTCCGACGACGTTACGGAACGTTTCGTAACGCAGCCGTGCGGGGGCCAGTGTGCAGGTCACCGCCGAGACAGGGGAGGGGCATGTCCACCAACGAGAGCGCGGCCGCCGTGGGGCGCGTCGAGAAGATCGCCACCACACCGGACTGGTACGCGCCGTACCGGATATCGCAGGCCGTCCGGGCCGGGGGCTTCGTATACGTGTCAGGGCAAGCAGGTTTCGAGGAGGACGGAACGACCGTCGAGGGCGGTTTCCTGGCGCAGGGCCGGCAGGCGTTCAAGAACGTCGGACGGGTGCTGGAGGCGGCCGGCCTAGGCTTCGCGGACGTGATCAAGGTCGGCATCTTCGTACGGGACATGGCGGCGAACCTCCCGCACGTGATCACCCTGCGCGGCGAGTTCCTGACCGAGCCCTATCCCGCCGACACCCTCGTCGAGGTCGTCTCGCTGGCTCAGCCCGACTGGCAGATCGAGGTCGAGGTCATCGCGCTGGACCGGCGCGCCGCATGAACGCCGAGACCGTGACGGGACGGGCGCGGGACGCGGAAGCACCGGCAGAGGGTGCGGCAATGCGGGAGCTGCTGGAGCCGTACCGGGCAGGGCGGCTGGAGCTGGCGAACCGGGTGGCGATGGCCCCGATGACGCGGGGCCGGGCCGACGATGTGACGGGGGTTCCGAGCCCGCACGCGGCGACGTACTACCGGCAGCGCGCCGGAGCCGGACTGCTGATCACGGAGGGCGTGTACGTCAACGCGCTCGCCAAGGGCGGCCCCGGCATCCCGGGGCTGGTGACCGACGCACAGGCGCGTGGCTGGCGAGAGGTGACGGACGCGGTGCACGCCGAGGGCGGCACGATCTTCGCCCAGCTGTGGCACGTGGGCCGAATGACCCACCCACTGACGCTGCCGGACGGCGAGCTGCCGGTGGCCCCGTCGGCCGTCGCCATCGAGGGGAAGCCCATCTTCACCCGGGACGGGCTGCTCGACCACGTGACCCCGCGTGAGCTGACGGCCGGTGAGATCACCCAGATCGTGCGGGACTTCGCGTCCGCAGCCCGGCGTGCGATCGAGGCGGGCTTCGACGGCGTGGAGATCCACGGCGCGAACGGCTACCTCATCCAGCAGTTCATCGCCGACAACACCAACCTGCGCACGGACGAGTACGGCGGATCGGTCACCGGCCGCCTGCGGTTCGCGACGGAGGTCGTCGAGGCGGTCGTCACCGAGGTTGGCGCGGACCGCGTGGGCCTGCGCATCTCGCCGGACAACGCCGAGAACCAGCTCGCCGAGGCCGATGCGCGCACCACGTACCGTGCGCTGGTCGACGCACTGGACCCGCTGGGCCTGGCCTATCTGCACGTACTGGAGAACGGCGCGTACAGAGCCATCGCGGACCTGCGGACGCGCTGGTCGGGAACGCTCGTCGCCAACACGAACGGTCCCGCGCCGAGCAACCCCGGCGCGGGGGCGCAGCTGGTGCGGGACGGCCACGCGGACGTGGTCGCCTTCGGCCGCCTGTTCATGACGAACCCGGATCTGCCCGCCCGCCTTGCCAACGGCACCCCGCTCGCGGGGCCGCCGACGGAGAACCTGTACGGGGGCGGGGCGGAGGGATACATCGATTACCCGGCCGCGACAGACGCCCCCGAGGCCCCGGCAGCCGCATAAGTCGCCCCGCCCCACAGGGATGCCGTTGGCCAATCCGGGCCTGATTGCCTCGCCCCGCCGCTATGCGGCGGGGCGAGGTGCTGGCAGAGGGCTGGTGCGGGTACGGGCCCGGGATCCCGAAATCGGCAAGTTCGCGGGAACTTGTGGCTTCGGCATGAGATGTGATGAGAACCCGACATCTTCGTCGAGACAGGACATGGGCCGTATCACGGCTGGTGCCGCATCCGACAGCCATCCGACATCAGCCGTGAAAATCCGACACGAGCCGCCGGAACCCACGAACTCGCTGATCAGGTCTGCGCCATGTCGACAAACCGCGAGTAGTGGCCCTGGAACGCCACAGTGATCGTCGCCGTCGGGCCGTTACGGTGCTTCGCCACGATCAGGTCGGCCTCACCGGCGCGCGGGGACTCCTTCTCGTACGCGTCCTCGCGGTGGAGCAGGATGACCATGTCCGCGTCCTGCTCGATGGAGCCCGACTCGCGGAGGTCCGAGACCATCGGCTTCTTGTCCGTACGCTGCTCGGGACCACGGTTGAGCTGCGAGAGCGCGATGACCGGGAGCTCCAGCTCCTTGGCCAGCAGCTTGAGGTTTCGGGACATGTCCGAGACCTCCTGCTGGCGGCTCTCGGCGCGCTTCGAGCCGCCGGACTGCATCAGCTGGAGGTAGTCGATCACGACCAGCTTGAGTTCGTTGCGCTGCTTGAGGCGGCGGCACTTGGCTCGGATCTCCATCATCGACAGGTTCGGCGAGTCGTCGATGTAGAGGGGGGCGGCCGACACGTCCGGCATCCGCCGGGCCAGCCGGGTCCAGTCCTCGTCCGTCATGGATCCGGACCGCATGTGGTGCAGGGCCACCCGCGCCTCGGCGGACAGCAGACGCATCGCGATCTCGTTGCGGCCCATTTCGAGCGAGAAGATCACGCTCGGCAGATTGCTCTTGATGGAGCACGCGCGGGCGAAGTCCAGCGCGAGGGTGGACTTACCCATGGCGGGACGGGCCGCGATGACGATCATCTGGCCGGGGTGCAGGCCGTTGGTCAGGGAGTCCAGGTCGGTGAAGCCGGTGGGTACGCCGGTCATCTGGCCCTGGCGGGAGCCGATCGCCTCGATCTCGTCGAGTGCGCCTTCCATGATGTCGCCGAGCGGGAGGTAGTCCTCGCTGGTGCGCTGTTCGGTGACGGCGTAGATCTCCGCCTGGGCACTGTTGACGATCTCGTCGACGTCGCCGTCGGCCGCGTACCCCATCTGTGTGATGCGGGTACCGGCCTCGACGAGCCGGCGCAGGACCGCCCGCTCGTGGACGATCTCGGCGTAGTACTCCGCGTTGGCCGCCGTCGGCACGGACTGGACCAGGGTGTGCAGATATGAGGCGCCACCCACCCGGGCGATCTCGCCGCGCTTGGTCAGCTCGGCCGCGATCGTGATCGGGTCGGCCGGCTCGCCCTTGGCGTACAGGTCGAGGATCGCCTGGTAGATCAGTTCGTGGGCCGGCCGGTAGAAGTCGTGGCCCTTGAGGACCTCGACGACGTCCGCGATGGCGTCCTTGGACAGCAGCATGCCGCCGAGCACGGACTGTTCGGCGTCCAGGTCCTGGGGCGGTACGCGCTCGAAGCCGCCGGAGGACCAGCCGCCCTCCTCGTCACCGCCGCGATCGCGGCGGTCGTCACGGCCACGGCCCTTGCCCTCACCTCGACGGGAGCGCGCGGCAGGCAACCGGTCGCTGGGGCCGGCGTCCGCCCAGGGGTCTTCCACGGGCTCGGGCATGCTCACCCCGGCACCTCCTCCCGTCCGCGGCGCGGACCTTGCTGTGCTCCTCTTTCTTACGGCACAGCACTGACAAATCGAGACGCCCGGCTCCGGTTACGGCGCGTCGAGTTCGGATGGGTTCTCAGGCCGGATCAGGGGCCAGGCGCCGGACTACGGTAGGCCCGCCGGGACCGTCCGCCAATCTGGTTATCCACAGGCCATGTGGACGAGGGCCCCGTTCCTGTGGAGAAGTGCGCCGATCCTGTGCACGGCACGGGGGACACCGCTGTGGACAAACACACAATCAGTCGGCCGTGACCCATCTGACCTGCGGCTTTGTCATCCATAGGCTGTGGGGGAGAAAAACTTCGGCAACCTGTTCATGATCGGGCCAAACGGCACGGAGGAGAACGCTCCGCCCGCCGTGGAGTAACGACCAGTATGCAGTTGTGCCACTTACCTGTGGAAGATTAGATTGGCAGCATGACACAGGCCCCCGCGACACCGCGGCGTACCGACCGCCGCCACGACCGCGAGATCATCTCGCTCGCTCTGCCCGCCTTCGGCGCGCTCGTCGCGGAACCGCTCTTCGTCATGGTCGACAGCGCCGTCATCGGCCACCTCGGCACCCGGCAGCTCGCCGGGCTCGGTGTCGCCGCCCCGCTGCTGACGACCGCGGTCTCGGTCTTCGTCTTCCTCGCGTACGCCACCACCGCCGCCGTCGCCCGACGGGTCGGCGCCGGCGACCGCTCCGCCGCCATCCGGCAGGGCATGGACGGCATCTGGCTCGCCCTGCTGCTCGGTGCCGCGGTACTCGCCGTGGTCCTGCCCACCGCGCCCTGGCTCGTCGACATCTTCGGCGCCTCCGCCACCGCCGCCCCGTACGCCATCACCTACCTGCGCATCAGCGCGCTGGGCATTCCGGCCATGCTCATGGTGCTGGCGGCCACCGGCGTACTGCGCGGGCTCCAGGACACCCGGACACCGCTGTACGTCGCCATCGGCGGTTTCTCCGTCAACGCGGCACTCAACGTCGGTCTGGTCTACGGCGCCGGGCTCGGCATCGCCGGCTCCGCCTGGGGCACGGTCATCGCCCAGTGCGGCATGGCCGCCGTCTACCTGACCGTCGTGGTGCGAGGTGCCCGCCGGCACGGCGCCTCACTACGGCCCGACGCCGCCGGCATCCGCGCCTGCGCCCAGGCGGGGGTGCCGCTGCTGGTCCGTACGCTCTCCCTGCGCGCCGTCCTGATGATCGCCACCGCCGTCGCGGCCCGCCTCGGCGACGCCGACGTGGCCGCCCACCAGATCGTCACCACCCTGTGGTCGCTGCTGGCCTTCGCTCTGGACGCCATCGCCATCGCAGGTCAGGCCATCATCGGCCGCTACCTGGGCGCCGACGACGTGGCGGGCGCCAAGGCCGCCTGCCGCCGCATGGTGCAGTGGGGCATCGCCTCCGGCGTGGTGCTCGGCCTGCTCGTCGTGCTCACCCGGCCGCTGTTCATGCCGCTGTTCACCGATGACCCTGCCGTGAAGCACGCGCTGCTGCCCGCGCTCCTGGTCGTCGCCCTCACCCAACCGGTCGCCGGCATCGTCTTCATCCTCGACGGCGTCCTCATGGGCGCCGGCGACGGCCCCTACCTGGCCTGGGCGATGCTGGTGACACTGGCCCTCTTCGCCCCCGCCGCGCTGCTGGTGCCGGTCGTCGGTGGCGGCCTCACCGCCCTGTGGTGGGCGATGGCTCTGATGATGACCGTGCGGATGCTGACATTGTGGGCGCGCACCCGGTCGGGCCGTTGGATTGTGACCGGAGCCTCGCGTTGAACCTCCCCTAAACGGGGGCCCCGTGTTGATAATGACGTGTGCGCCCGCTTGCCAGGAAGATCGTCCTGCCCCTGACGCTGACCGTCATCGGGGCAGGCGTCATAGTGGGCTATTCCTCCCAGGAAGCCGACACCAGCAGCCGCAGCAACGCCACCCTCAGAAGCAGCTACGGCAAGTCGGGTGAGTCCGGTCAGGACCCCCAGGATCAGGACCCGTCCGCCACAGGGCCGGCCGACGACGGCAGCGCGTACACCCCGCGCAGCACCGAGCAGAACGCCCGGGTGGGCGCGATCTTCGAGAAGGACGATTCCGGCGACCATTTCTGCACCGCCAGCGTCGTGCAGAGCCCCGGCCGGAACATGCTGATCACCGCGGCCCACTGCGCTTTCGACGCCGAGACCGGTGAGGCCGTCAACGACCTCGTCTTCGCGCCGGACTACCGCGACGGCAAGGAGCCGACCGGCCTGTGGAAGGTCGAGAAGGTCGTCGTCGACGAGCGCTGGGCCAAGTCCCAGGACGAGGACATGGACGTCGCCTTCCTCGTTCTGGGCAGCAAGGACGGCAAGCAGATCCAGGACGTGCTGGGCGGCAACACCCTCGGCATCGACCCGGGCTTCGACAATGAAGTCAAGATCACCGGCTACCCCACCAGCAGCGAGACGCCGATCTCCTGCCACAACCGCGCCACGCGGTTCAGTGACACCCAGATGCGCGTCCAGTGCACCGACTTCGCGGGCGGTACCAGCGGCAGCCCCTGGCTCGCCGATTACGACCCCAAGAGCCACACCGGGACCGTGATCGGCGTCCTGGGCGGGCACCAGGGCGGTGGCGACGAGGACGACGTCTCGTACGCCGCGTACTTCGGTGACGCGGTCGCCGACCTCTACAAGCGGGCCCAGGACGAGGACGAGAGCTGATCGGAAGGCGGGAGCCGAACGCCTGGGCGGCTGCCTTCTCCGGCTGATGCTGGGTGGCCTTCCAGCGCACAAGCTCGCTGCGTCGCCGCTCCCCGGACACACGAAAAGGGCCGCACCCCGTTTCCGGAGCGCGGCCCTTCCGCGTGCTGCGGTGTCGCTGCTATCAGGCGGCGACGACCTCGACGCCCAGCTTCGCGACAACGTCGCTGTGCAGGCGCACGGACACCTGGTGCGCGCCCAGGGTCTTGATCGGCGAGCCGAGCTCGACGCGGCGCTTGTCCACGTCGGGGCCGCCCGCGGCCTTGATCGCCGAGGCGACGTCGGCCGGCGTGACGGAGCCGAACAGGCGGCCGGCGTCGCCGGCACGGACGGCCAGCTTCACCTTGACGCCCTCGAGCTGGCCCTTGATCTCGTTGGCCTGCTCGACCGAGGCGATCTCGCGGATCTTGCGACCGCGACGGATCTGCTCGACGTCCTTCTCGCCACCCTTGGTCCAGCGGATCGCGAAACCACGCGGGACCAGGTAGTTACGGGCGTAACCGTCGCGGACGTCGACGACGTCGCCGGCGGTGCCGAGGCCGGAGACCTCGTGGGTGAGGATGATCTTCATGTGTCGGTCACCCTTCCCTTATCGCGCAGTGGAGGTGTAGGGCAGCAGCGCCATCTCACGGCTGTTCTTCACGGCCGTGGCGACGTCACGCTGGTGCTGGGTGCAGTTGCCGGTCACCCGGCGGGCACGGATCTTGCCGCGGTCGGAGATGAACTTCCGCAGCAGGTTCGTGTCCTTGTAGTCGACGTAGGAGATCTTCTCCTTGCAGAACACGCAAACCTTCTTCTTAGGCTTGCGAGCAGGCGGCTTCGCCATTGTCTCTCTCCAGTGAGTTCAAGAAGTTTGTGCTGACGCCCTCAGGCCCCCGGCCGTTTCACGCTGTTTCACGTGAAACAGCGTGCGTACGTGCCGGACATCGGGCCTAGAAGGGCGGCTCGTCCGAGTAGCCGCCGCCGGAGCCGCCGCCCCAGCCACCGCCGCCACCCTGCTGGCCGCCGCCTGCAGGGGCACCGGTCGCCCACGGGTCGTCGGCGGGAGCACCGCCGCCGCCCTGCTGGCCGCCGCCGGGGCCGCCGCCCCAGCCGCCGCCACCCTGGCCACCGCCCTGCGGGCCGCCGCCGAAGCCGCCGCCCTGGCCACCGCGGCCCGAGGTCTTGGTGACCTTGGCCGTGGCATTGCGCAAGCTGGCGCCGACCTCGTCGACGTCGAGCTCGTAGACCGTGCGCTTGACGCCCTCCCGGTCCTCGTACGACCGCTGCTTCAGGCGGCCCTGCACGATCACGCGGGTGCCCCGCGTGAGGGACTCGGCGACGTTCTCCGCCGCCTGACGCCACACCGAGCAGGTCAGGAACAGGCTCTCGCCGTCCTTCCACTCATTGGTCTGGCGGTCGAAGGTGCGGGGGGTGGACGCGACGCGGAACTTCGCGACCGCCGCACCGGACGGGGTGAAGCGCAGCTCGGGGTCGTCGACAAGATTGCCGACGACCGTGATGACGGTCTCGCCTGCCATTAGGGGAACCTCTCGGCGGGTGTGCTGCTGGCTGCTGGTGTTGCTACTCGAACCCGGTTACCGCTGACGCTGATGCGTTCAGTGGGTCTCGGGACGGAGGACCTTGGTCCGGAGGACCGACTCGTTCAGGTTCATCTGACGGTCGAGTTCCTTGACGACCGCAGGCTCGGCCTGCAGGTCGATGACCGAGTAGATGCCCTCGGGCTTCTTGTTGATCTCGTACGAGAGACGACGACGGCCCCAGGTGTCGACCTTCTCGACCTTTCCGTTGCCCTCACGGACGACGGAGAGGAAGTTCTCGATCAGCGGGGAGACAGCGCGCTCCTCGAGATCGGGGTCGAGGATGACCATCACCTCGTAGTGACGCATGTAGAACCCACCTCCTTTGGACTCAGCGGCCACGGTCGTTCCGTGGCAGGAGGGTCGTGATGCGTTCCGCGCCCGGCCCGGCCAGGAGACCTGGGCAGACGTGGGCGCAGACTGTACAGAGTACCCGCCTCCGGGCTTCCGGTTGAAATCCGGCCGCTGATCCCCCCAATCTGGAACACAACGGGTGTGAGCGGCGTTACAGTTCGCCGCCCTGTCATCGGAGGTGCCGCATGGCACAAGCAGTCCGGCCGCAGCACGGCCTTCTCTCCCTTCTGAACAGCGACGGCAAGGCTCATCCCGTCGAGAACACCCTCGTCGCCGTGACGCTGGTGTTCGGCGCGATCGCCTTCATCACCGCCCACTTCCACCACCTTCACCTGCTGAGTTCCTGGACGGGACTGATCGGCATCGGCACCGGCGCATGGGGACAGTTCATCTCCGCGACCACCGGCGAGCGCTTCCTGCTGATCATCGGCCTCGGAGCCGCGGCGGTCGGCTTCTTCCTCGGCATGGCGCACGGTGGCCTCTTCGGCGGGCTGCTCGGCTAGCCAGGGCGGCGGGGGCTCCACCCCCCTTCACCCAAACGGGGCGCTCCTTTGTCGCAGTAGGCTTCGGCGCGAGAGCCGGAGCCCCGACCCTGGGGACAAACCTGCCGAGGAGCGCCCCGCATGAGCCTGACCCTGAGGACCATCAGCCGAGAGCAGCATCTGGCATACATCCAGAGCCTGCCTTCGGCGAGCCACATGCAGGTGCCTGCCTGGGCCGATGTGAAGTCCGAATGGCGCGCGGAGAACCTGGGCTGGTTCGACAAGACCGGTCAGCTGGTCGGCGTGGGCCTGGTCCTCTACCGCCAGCTGCCCAAGATCAAGCGGTACCTCGCGTACCTGCCCGAGGGGCCGGTCATCAACTGGTTCGCACCGAACCTGGAGGACTGGCTCAAGCCGATGCTGGCGCACCTGAAGCAGCAGGGCGCCTTCTCGGTGAAGATGGGCCCGCCCGTGATCATCCGGCGCTGGGACTCCGCCGCGATCAAGTCCGGGATCCAGGACCCGGACGTCAAGCGGCTGCGGGACGTCGAGCCCACCCACATCGAGCCGCGCGCCTTCGAGGTGTCCGACAAGCTGCGCCGGATGGGCTGGCAGCAGGGCGAGGACGGCGGGGCCGGCTTCGGTGACGTGCAGCCCCGGTACGTCTTCCAGGTGCCGCTGGAGAACCGCTCGCTGGAGGATGTCCACAAGGGCTTCAACCAGCTGTGGCGCCGCAACATCAAGAAGGCCGAGAAGGCCGGCGTCGAGGTCGTCCAGGGCCGCTACGAGGACCTCGCCGAGTGGCAGCGCCTGTACGAGATCACCGCGGTGCGCGACCACTTCCGGCCGCGGCCGCTCAGCTACTTCCAGCGGATGTGGGCAGCCCTCAACACCGAGGACCCCAACCGCATGCGGCTGTACTTCGCCCGGCACAACGGCGTGAACCTCTCCGCGGCGACGATGCTGGTGGTCGGCGGCCACGTCTGGTACTCCTACGGTGCCTCGGACAACATCGGCCGGGAGTTCCGGCCGTCCAACGCCATGCAGTGGCGGATGCTGCGCGACGCCTACGCACTGGGCGCCACCGTCTACGACCTGCGCGGCATCAGCGACTCGCTCGACGAGAACGACCACCTCTTCGGCCTCATCCAGTTCAAGGTGGGCACGGGCGGGCAGGCAGCCGAGTACCTGGGCGAGTGGGACTTCCCGCTCAACAAGCTCCTGCACAAGGCGCTCGACATCTACATGTCGCGTCGCTGACCGTCACACCCCCTGTTCGACCGCATCGCAGCCACGAGAAAGGTTCCGGGCCCGGCCATGGCGCTCACCCTCTACGTCGACACCGCGCGCTGGCGGGCACACCAGCAGAGCGTTCTGCAGCAGTTCCCCGGGCTCGTCCCGGTCTGCAAAGGCAACGGTTACGGCTTCGGCCACGAGCGCCTCGCCGAGGAGACGGCCCTGCTCGGTGCCGACCTCCTGGCCGTAGGGACGACGTACGAAGCGGCCCGCATGAAGGACTACTTCAGCGGTGACCTGCTCGTGCTGACCCCCTTCCGGCACGGTGAGGAACCGGTTCCGCTGCCGGACCGCGCCATCCGCTCGGTCTCCTCGGTCGAGGGCGTGGGCGGCTTGGTGGGCGCCCGGGTGGTCATCGAGGTCATGAGCAGCATGAAGCGTCACGGCGTGCTGCCCGAGGACCTGCCCAAGCTGGCCGCGGCCATAGAGGACGTACGGCTGGAGGGCTTCGCCCTCCACCTGCCGCTGGACCGCACCGACGGCTCCGACGCGGTGGAGGAGGTCATCGGCTGGATGGACCGGCTGCGGGCCAACCGCCTGCCGCTGCACACGATGTTCGTCAGCCACCTCAAGGCCGACGAGCTGCACCGTCTCCAGCAGCAGTTCCCGCAGACGCGCTTTCGCGCGCGGATCGGTACGCGCCTGTGGCTCGGCGACCACGAGGCCACCGAGTACCGCGGCTCGGTCCTGGACGTCACCCGGGTCGGCAAGGGCGACCGCTTCGGCTACCGCCAGCAGAAGGCCGCCTCGGACGGCTACCTGGTCGTGGTGGCCGGCGGCACGTCGCACGGGGTGGGCCTGGAGTCGCCCAAGGCGCTGCACGGCGTGATGCCCCGCGCCAAGGGCGTGGCCCGCGCGGGTCTGGCGACCGTCAACCGCAACCTCTCGCCGTACGTGTGGGCCGGCAAGCAGCGCTGGTTCGCGGAGCCCCCGCACATGCAGGTCTCCATCCTCTTCGTACCGGGAGACGCCCCGGAGCCCCAGGTCGGCGAGGAACTGGTGGCACACCTGCGGCACACCACGACGCAGTACGACCGCCTCGTGGACCGCTGAGCCACGCTCGCTCCCACAGCGAAGGGCCCGGGGCCGCAGACCTGATCTGCGGCCCCGGGCCCTTTCCGTGCTGTCGCGCTCCTGGAGCCGTCAGTCCCGGGCCGCGCCCCAGCGCACCTGCGGCGCCCCCTCGAACTGCATGGCGTGCCGTGACAGATGGTGCGCACGGCCGAGCACGAAGACGTCCGGTGCGTGGTTCAGCACGCCGCCCGACGGGTCGTCGTCGCCGTCCCTGCGTACGACGTCCCGCTCCGGCAGCAACACGTCGCGCACCACCACGGCACACAGGTACAGCGTCCCCAGCAGGTGCAGCACTATGGCCAGCTGGTAGCCCTCCAGCGGCAGCCCCTGGTGCTTGTCACCGTTGCCCGTGTAGGCCAGGTACAGCCAGATGCCGAGGAAGTACATGACCTCGCACGCCTGCCACACCAGGAAGTCACGCCAGCGGGGCCGTGCCAGCGCGGCGAGCGGGATCAGCCACAGGACGTACTGCGGCGAGTAGACCTTGTTGGTGAGGATGAACAGCGCGACGACCAGGAAGGCGAGCTGCGCGAACCGCGGCCGGCGCGGCGCGTAGAAGGTGAGCAGCGCCAGCGCGCCGCATCCCACGATCATCAGCAGCGTCGCGTAGGTGTTGGCGTCCTCCAGCGGGTTGCCGGTGCGCTGGGAGATGAGCAGCCAGAGCGAACCGAAGTCGATGGGCCGCTCCTGGCTGAAGGTGTAGAACTTCGCCCAGCCCTCCCGGATGTGGAATCCGGACGCGTCGTGCGTGATCATCACCGGTACGTTGACCACCAGCCACGCGGCCACGGTTCCGGCCACGGCCTTGCCGTAGGCGCGCCACTGACCGGCCCGCCAGCACAGTACGAGCAACGGGCCGAGCAGCAGCACCGGATACAGCTTCGCGGCCGTCGCGAGCCCGATGAAGATGCCTGCCGCGAGGGCCCGGCTGCGCGACCACATCAGCATGCCGACGGCGGTCAGTGCGACGGCCAGGAGGTCCCAGTTGATCGTCGCGGTGAGCGCGAGGGCGGGGGAGAGGGCGACCAGGAGGCCGTCCCAGGGGCGCCGGCGGTGGGTGCGTGCCACGCATACGGCGAGGACGGCCGCGCAGGCCATCAGCATGCCGGCGTTGACCAGCCAGTAGATCTGCTCACGTTCCTGGATGGAGCCGCCGTGCGGCGTCAGCCAGGAAGCGACCTCCATGAACACGCCGGTCAGCACCGGGTATTCGAGGTACTCCATGTCGCCGGGCAGTTTGTCGAAGTACGGGATCAGGCCGTCGGCGAAGCCGCGGCCCGCGTACAGGTGGGGGATGTCGGAGTAGCAGGCGTGGGTGTACTGGCTGGTGGCGCCGAAGAACCAGCCGCTTTCGTAGCACGGCAGCTTCTGCACCATGCCGAGCGCGAACATCCCGATCACGACCAGCGCGATGACACGTACCGGACTCCACCAGCCCGTGCCGAACAGCGCGCGCCGCCCGGCAGGGCCGCCGATCAGCTCGCTGCCGGCCGCCGCCACCTCGTCCCGTCGCGTCGGCCGTACCGGCTCGTCCTGTCGCACGCTCGTCATGCGCCCATCCTGCCGTACGGCCCTGGGCCGAACGCGGAGAAGCCCCCGGCCCGTTTTCACGGGTCCGGGGGCTTCTCCGTCACGTTTCACGTGAAACAGTCACCGGTCAGTAGCGGCGTCCACCCGCCCCTCCGCCTCCGCCGGGGTCGCCGAAGATGCCACCTTCGTCGCCTCCGGGCCCGCCGGTACTCGGGTCCGGCGAGGAGGTGGCGCCGCCGGAGTCTCCGCCGCCGGGGCGTCCGCCGATGTCCCCACCGCCGGTCGCTCCACCGTTGTTCCGGCAGTTCAGGTCCCAGTCCGCGCAGGTGTGGGTCGGCTTGGGGCTGGCGGGCGGGGTGGTCGGTGCGCTCTTGGACGGGGTCGGGGTCGGAGAGCTGGGCGGGGGTGCGGACGGGGTGGGCTTCGGGGACGGGCTCATGCCCTCGCCGTAGACCGTCTGGCCGATCGGTCCGGGCTGCGGGAACCGTTCGAGCTTCTTGCCCTTCATGACCTGCGCCATGTAGTCCGCCCAGATGCGGGCCGGGAACGACGCACCGTGGACCTTCTTCTCGCCACCGACGCCGTACATCTTCAAGAACTGCTGCCGTTTGGCCTGGTCGTCCACCCGCCACATGCCGATCGTGGTGGCCAGCTGCTTGGTGTAGCCGGCGAACCACGCCGACTTGTTGTCGTCGGTGGTACCGGTCTTGCCGGCCGCCTCACGCCCGTCGGGCAGCTTCGCCGCGGTACCGGTGCCCTTCTCCACCACGGTCTTCAGTACGTCGGTCACGTTGTCCGCGACCGCCGCGCTGAAGCCCGTCTTGGGCTTCTTGGTGTGCTCGTACTTGGTCTGGCCGTCCTTCTCGACGGACTCGACCGAGTACGGGTCGTCCTGCTGACCGCTGGCGGCGAAGGTGGCGTACGCGCCCGCCAGCCGGATGGCGCTCGGTGCCGAGGTGCCCAGCGAGAAGGCCGGGGTGGTCTTCGCCATGCTCTGGTCGTCGCGGAGGCCCGCGGCGATGGCCGCTTCCTTCACTTTGTCACGGCCGACGTCCATGCCGAGCTGGATGTAGGGGGTGTTCACCGAGAACTGCATGGCGGTGCGGAGAGTGACCTTGCCCTTGTCCTCGTTGCCGTCGTTCGCCTGGTGCCACTCCTTGCCGTCCTTGTCGTGCCAGACGGACCCGTCGTAGTTGAGCAGCTTGAGCTTGTTGTCGCCGTTGTAGATGCTGTTCGGCGACACGCGGGTGCGCCGTTCGGGGTTGTGCCGGTCCCGTACGCCGTCACTCATCGCAGCCGCCAGCACGAACGGCTTGAAGGTCGAACCGACCTGGACGCCGGTGTAGTCCGCGTTGTTCGTGTAGTGCTGGGTCGCGTCCTTGCCGCCGTAGATGGCGACGATCTTGCCAGTGCCCGGTTCAACCGAGGCGCCGCCGAACTGGACGTACTTGTCCACGTCCCGCTTGTCCGGCTTGATGTGCTCCTTGGTGACCTTTTCCACGGACGCCGCGAGCTCGTTGACCTTCTTCTCGTCGAAGGTCGTGTGGATCTCGTAGCCACCCTTCTTGAGCATGGCATCCGTGATCTTGGTGTTGGCCGTGATGTAGTTGTTGGCCAGGTCGACCAGGTAACCCTTCTGGCCACGGAGGTCCATGGCCTTCTTGGGCTCCTTGGGCATCGGGAATTCCTTGATCTTGTCCCGGTCCGCCTTCTGCATCCGCCCGACCTCGACCTCACGGTCCAGCGTCCACTTCCAGCGGAACTCGGCGCGCTTGAGGTTCGCGCCCTTGGTCTCCGTCGTGATGTACGGGTCGTAGAGATTGGGGCCGTTGAGCAGCGCGGCCATGAAGGCGCTCTCGCTCGGAGTGAGCTTGTCGCAGTCCTTGCCGTAGTACGCCCGGGACGCGGCCTGGATGCCGTACGCGCCGCGCCCGTAGTACGCGGTGTTCAGGTAGCCGGCCAGGATGTCGGGCTTCTTCTCCTTGATGCCCACCTTCACCGAGATGAACAGCTCGGTGAGCTTGCGCTTGAGGGTCTGCGACTGGTCGAGGTACGTGTTCTTCACGTACTGCTGGGTGATGGTGGAACCGCTCTGGGTCTCACCGCCTCTGGCCATGTTGAAGACCGCACGCGCGATGCCCATCGGGTCGACACCCGAGTCCTTGTAGAACGAGGCGTTCTCGGCCGAGATCACCGCGTCCTGCATGGTCGAGGGGATGGAGGTGATCGGGACGATCTGGCGGTTGAGCTCACCACCGCCGGCGACGACCATCGGCTTGCCGTTGGCCCAGTAATAGACGTTCTTCTGCAGCAGTGACGCCTTCTGCGGGTCCGGGATGTCCACGTAGGCGAGCGCGAGACCGGACGCACCGACGAGCAGCGCCAGAAGGCCGATGCAGGTACTGAGGACCTGCTTCCACGAAGGCACGAACCGGCGCCAGCCGATCTTTCCGGCCCGCGGGTAGTCGATGAACCGCTTCTTGCCGGGCCTGCCCGCTCCCCGGCCCCGCCCGCGACCGCCTTCGTCGCCACCACCGCCACCGCCGCGGCGGCCACCGCCGCGGCCACCATGGCCACTGCCCGAGGCCATCGCCGCCGTGGTGTCGGAAGATCGTCGTCGGCCGCCGCGCTGTGCGGCGCGGCGGGCCTCGGCTCTGCCACCGCCGGGCCTGTCCTGCCCGTACGCTCCGGTATCGGATCCGGGGGCAGGTGCGGAGCCGCGGGTGGGCGCGGCACGGCGCCCCGATGATTGCTGTGCGGCTCGTCGGGCCGCAGCACGTCCGCCGCCCTGCGGCTGGGGCGGTTTGCGACGGTGCTCGCTCATGGAACGAATACTCCTCGGGCAGGCGCGCTATCTATCTCGTCGCCTGAAGGCGGCAGTTGGCTTCAGGTCCCCCCGACGTACGGCACCCATATGGCTCATGGGGACGCACTACACCGGGGACGGGGACGCCATGTTCCGCCCCACGGTTCCCGGCAGTTTGCATGGCGCACAGACTACGCACGGCCAAAACCTGCCCACTGTTGAAATTCACTCCAAATCAGTCAGGTTGGGTAGAACGAAACGGTGATGTGATGGCGTTCACCGTCCCTCCTCTTGTTCCTTCCGTGGGCCCGATCTATCGTCTGGATGTATCGGATCGATACATCAGCTCGGCATAAAGAACGCACGACATCAAGGAGGCGGGCATGAGCAGGCGGTCCGGCATCCTTGAGTTCGCCGTCCTCGGACTGCTCCGCGAGTCCCCCATGCACGGCTATGAGCTGCGCAAACGACTCAACACCTCGTTGGGGGTCTTCCGTGCGTTCAGCTACGGCACGCTCTACCCCTGCCTGAAGGCACTGGTCGCCAACGGCTGGCTGACCGAGGAGACGGGCGGTTCCGCGGAACCCGCGCCCGCGTCCCTCACCGGCCGCCGGGCGAAGATCGTCTACCGCCTCACGGCGGCGGGGAAGAGCCACTTCGAGGAGCTGCTCGCCCACTCCGGCCCGGACGCGTGGGAGGACGAACACTTCGGCGTCCGCTTCGCCTTCTTCGGGCAGACCTCGCGCGACGTACGGATGCGGGTCCTGGAAGGCCGCCGCAGCCGGCTGGAGGAACGCCTCGAAAAGATGCGCACCTCCCTGGCACGTTCGCGCGAACGGCTGGACGACTACACCCTCGAACTGCAGCGGCACGGAATGGAGTCCGTGGAACGCGAGGTCCGCTGGCTCAACGAGCTGATCGAGAGCGAGCGCGCCGGTCACGACCGGCGCGCCGTGGACCCCGCGGAGCGGGACCAGAAGGACACGTCAGGAGATGCGGGCGGCCTGCCCCGGCGTCGGGGTGGTTCCCGGCCGGATCCGTCCGATGACACCACCACATGAGGTCCCGCGCTCGCGGGGCCTTGTCGAGATCACAGGGAGCAACCGGAATGGGTTCGGTTCGCGTAGCCATCGCCGGCGTGGGCAACTGCGCCGCCTCGCTGGTGCAAGGCGTCGAGTACTACAAGGACGCAGACCCGGACACCCGCGTGCCCGGCCTCATGCACGTGCAGTTCGGTGACTACCACGTGCGGGACATCGAGTTCGTGGCCGCTTTCGACGTCGACGCCAAGAAGGTCGGCCTCGATCTGGCGGACGCCATCGGCGCCAGCGAGAACAACACCATCAAGATCTGCGACGTGCCGAACTCCGGTGTGACCGTCCAGCGCGGTCACACCCTCGACGGCCTGGGCAAGTACTACCGCCAGACCATCGAGGAGTCCGACGAGACGCCGGTGGACATCGTCCAGGTCCTCAAGGACCAGCAGGTCGACGTCCTGGTGTGCTACCTGCCCGTCGGCTCCGAGGACGCCGCGAAGTTCTACGCCCAGTGCGCCATCGACGCCAAGGTCGCCTTCGTCAACGCCCTCCCGGTCTTCATCGCCGGCACCAAGGAGTGGGCGGACAAGTTCACCGAGGCGGGCGTGCCGATCGTCGGTGACGACATCAAGTCCCAGGTCGGCGCCACGATCACGCACCGCGTGATGGCCAAGCTCTTCGAGGACCGGGGCGTCGTCCTGGACCGCACGATGCAGCTGAACGTCGGCGGCAACATGGACTTCAAGAACATGCTGGAGCGGGATCGCCTGGAGTCCAAGAAGATCTCCAAGACCCAGGCCGTCACCTCGCAGATCCGCGACCGTGAGCTGGGCGAGGACAACGTCCACATCGGCCCGTCGGACTACGTCGCCTGGCTGGACGACCGCAAGTGGGCCTACGTGCGCCTGGAGGGCCGTGCCTTCGGTGACGTCCCGCTGAACCTGGAGTACAAGCTGGAGGTCTGGGACTCCCCGAACTCCGCGGGTGTCATCATCGACGCCCTGCGCGCCGCGAAGATCGCCAAGGACCGCGGCATCGGCGGTCCGGTGCTCTCCGCGTCCTCGTACTTCATGAAGTCGCCGCCGGTGCAGTACTTCGACGACGAGGCGCACGCGAACGTCGAGAAGTTCATCAAGGGCGAGGTCGAGCGCTAAGCACCGCGTCCTCCCCCGTGCTCACAGGCCCCCGGAAATTCCGTCCGGGGGCCTGTGAGCTGTGTGAGGCTGGGCCCCATGCCCGTCGTGCGTGACCTCCGCGTACTGCTCCGACTCCGCGACTTCCGCTCCCTGCTGGCCGTACGGCTGCTCTCCCAGGCCGCCGACGGCGTCTATCAGGTCGCGCTCGCCACGTACGTCGTCTTCTCCCCCGAGAAACAGGCATCACCCGCGGCCATCGCCTCCGCCATGGCGGTGCTGCTGCTCCCGTACTCGCTCCTCGGCCCCTTCGCCGGCGTCCTCCTCGACCGCTGGCGGCGCCGGCAGGTGCTGCTGTACGGCAACCTGCTGCGCACCGCACTCGCCGCCGGCACCGCGGCTCTGATCACCGTGCAGGTCCCGGACTGGCTCTTCTACGCGTCGGCCCTCTCCGTCATGGCCGTCAACCGCTTCGTGCTGGCCGGGCTCTCGGCCGCCCTGCCCCGTGTGGTCGACGGCACGGAGCAGCTGGTGATGGCCAACTCCCTGTCCCCGACCGCCGGCACCCTCGCGACCACCGCGGGCGGCGGCCTCGCCTTTGCCGCCCGGCTCGCGGGCATCGAGTCGAACTCGGTCGTCGTGGTGCTGGCAGCGGCTCTCTACCTCTGTGCTGCCGGCGTCTCGCTGCGGATGGCCCCCGGACTGCTCGGCCCGGAGCCTTCGCAGCTCCAGTCACGCCTGGGCGCTGCCTTGTCCAGCACCGCGCGTGGCCTGGTCGACGGCTTGCGCCACCTTGCGGAGCGCCGGACCGCCGCGGCCGCGCTGACAGCGATGACCGCGTTGCGCTTCTGCTACGGAGCGCTGACGGTGACGGTGCTGATGCTGTGCCGGTACGCCTGGTCCGACAGCGAATCGCACGGGCTGGCGCTCCTCGGCATCGCCGTCGGCGTGTCGGGGGCCGGCTTCTTCACCGCCGCGGTGGTCACGCCGCCGGTCGTGGCCCGGTTCGGTCCCCTGGTCTGGATGGCGTGCTGTGCGGGGCTGTCGGCCGTACTGACACCGCCCCTGGGACTGTCCTTCGCGTACGGCCCGATGCTGGTGGCCGCCTTCGTCCTCGGCCTCAGCACGCAGGCTGCCAAGATCTCCACGGACACGGTGGTGCAGTCCTCCGTGGACGACGCCTTCCGCGGCCGCGTCTTCGCCGTCTACGACATGCTCTTCAACGTCGCTTACGTGGGTGCCGCTGCCGTGGCAGCGCTGATGCTGCCCCCGGATGGCCGGTCGAGCCCGCTCATCATCGGCGTCGCGTTGCTCCACGCGGCGACCGCCGCGTCGCTGGTGCGCTTTTTGCGGAGCTAGAGCACCGGCCTTCCGGCACCCCGTCGGCTCCAGAGGCACCTCGCGACCCGATACGTTACGTGCTTCGCACGTTCACATGACGCACATTCATCAGGGGGACCTTCGTGACCATGCCGCCGCCTCCGGGCCAGAACCCGTACGGACAGCATCCCTACGGTCAGAATCCGTACCCGCAGGCGCCGAGCGCACCGTACGGGCAGCCACAGCAGGGACCGAATCCTTACGGGCAGCCTCCGCAGGCTCCCCAGGCGCCGTACGGCCAGCCTCAAGGCGGCTATGCGTATCCGCCGCAGGCGCCACAGCAGCAAGGGGCCCCTTGGCCGCAGGCGGCTCCCCCGCAGCAGCCTTACGGTGTGCCACCTCATCAGGGGCCGGCGCCCCAGCCGCCCAGTCCGCAGCGACCGGACACGGTGGGCCGGAAGGTCACTCGTGTCGTCATGACCCTCGTCGTCATGGCCCTGGTGCTCGGAGGGCTCGCGGCCTTCAACGCCTTCTTCAGCACGGACGCCAACAAGGCAGCCGTCGGTGACTGCATGAAGAACAACGGCACGACCATCCGGCCGGACCTGGAGAAGGTGGACTGCACCGCCTCCGCTGCTGCCTACAAGGTCGCCGAGGTGCACGAGAACACCACCGACGCGAAGCTGTGCGACCTGACGAAGTACAACGCCTACACGGAAGCCACCGGACGCAGGGGCCGCCACAAGATTCTGCTCTGCCTTGAGGACATGAAGAAGTAGGGCAGGGCTGGTTTCACGTGAAACACGACGGCTCCCCGCTGCCGTGTTTCACGTGAAACGACAGACTCAGCTCTGCGCGGCCCACCACTCACGAAGAGCCTCGACAGCCTGGTCCCGCTCCATCGGACCGTTCTCCAGCCGCAGTTCGAGCAGGTGCTTGTACGCCTTGCCGACCGCCGGGCCGGGGCCGACCCCGAGAACCTGCATGATGTCGTTGCCGTCCAGATCCGGCCGGATCGAGTCCAGCTCTTCCTGCTCCTGCAGCCGCGCGATCCGCTCCTCCAGCCCGTCGTAGGCACGGGAGAGCGCGTTGGCCTTGCGCTTGTTGCGGGTGGTGCAGTCCGAACGCGTCAGCTTGTGCAGGCGCTCCAGCTGCGGACCGGCGTCCCGCACGTACCGGCGGACCGCGGAGTCGGTCCACTCGCCCGTCCCGTAACCGTGGAAGCGCAGGTGCAGCTCCACCAGCCGCGAGACATCCTTGGTCATGTCGTTGGAGTACTTCAGCGCGGTCATCCGCTTCTTGGTCATCTTCGCGCCCACGACTTCGTGATGGTGGAAGGAGACCCGGCCGTCACTCTCGAAGCGCCGCGTCTTCGGCTTGCCGATGTCGTGCAGCAGCGCCGCCAGCCGCAGCACCAGGTCCGGGCCGTCCTCTTCGAGGTCGATGGCCTGCTCCAGCACCGTCAGGGAGTGCTCGTAGACGTCCTTGTGACGGTGATGTTCGTCACTTTCCAGCCGCAGGGCCGGCAGCTCCGGCAGCACCCGGTCGGCGATCCCCGTGCCGACCAGCAGCCTGAGCCCCTTGCGCGGGTGTGCGCCCAGCAGCAGCTTGTTCAGTTCGTCCCGCACCCGCTCGGCGGAGACGATGTCGATGCGCTCCGCCATGGCCTTCATGGCCGAGACGACGTCATCGGCCACCTCGAAGTCCAGCTGGGCCGCGAACCGGGCAGCCCGCATCATCCGCAGCGGGTCGTCGGAGAACGACTCCTCCGGCGTCCCCGGCGTCCGCAGGACGCGCTCCGCCAGGTCCTCCAGGCCGTTGTGCGGATCGATGAACTCCTTCTGCGGCAGCGCCACCGCCATGGCGTTCACCGTGAAGTCCCGGCGCACCAGGTCCTGCTCGATGGAGTCGCCGTAGGACACCTTGGGCTTGCGCGAGGTCCGGTCGTACGCCTCGGAGCGGTACGTGGTGATCTCGATGTCGAACGAGTCCTTCTTGCACCCGACCGTGCCGAAGGCGATACCGACCTCCCACAGCGCGTCCGCCCACGGCCGCACGATCCGCAGCACGTCCTCGGGGCGGGCATCGGTGGTGAAGTCCAGGTCGTTGCCGAGCCGGCCGAGCAGCGCGTCCCGCACCGACCCGCCGACCAGGGCAAGCGTGAACCCGGCCTCCTGGAAGCGGCGGGCCAGGTCGTCCGCGACGGGGGACACCCGCAACAGTTCGCTGACGGCACGGCGCTGCACCTGGCTCAGCGCGTTCGTCGACTGCGAGGTCCGCTCGGACTGCGGGGCGAGGAAGTCATTGTTGGCGTTCGGCACAACAGAACAGGGTACGTGTCCGCGTCCGGCGAAGCCTCCTGTCGCCCGCCCCGCCGGGCATCCGTACGGAATCAGGACACGGCCCGTGCCCGGCGGGCCGACGGGCGATCTTGTGGAGCAGTCCCCAGCACTTCAGCACAGCGGGTCTCGTTACCATGCGTGGACGCACATTCCGACGACCACTGACGACGACGAGGGACGGGCGAACGCGTGGCCGAGGCGGCAGGGTTCCAGGGGAGTGAACGGCCGCGCGGTCGGTGGTTGCGCCGGGCCGCGGCACTGATCGCCGGAGTGCCGTTGCTGGCGGCGGCGCTGCAGTTCCCGGCCGCCCCCGAAGCCCGCGCCGCCGGCCCGCACACCGTCGACGTCTCCATCGACGCGCTCACCCCCACCGTGCCGAAGAAGGACGACACCCTCACCGTCTCCGGCACGCTCACCAACCGCAGCGACTCCGCCATCACCGACGCGCACGTGGGCCTGCGGCGGGGCCAGGCCCTCACCAGCCGCAGCGCCATCGACACGGCCGCCAAGCGCACCGGCTTCGCGCCCGGCGCGGACGGCGAGGAGATCCAGAACCGCACACAGAAGATCGACAAGCTGGCCCCGGGCGTCAGTCGCACCTTCACCCTCCACGTGCCGGTCAAGGACCTCGACCTGGGTGGAGACGGGGTCTACCAGCTCGGTGTCTCCCTGTCCGGCCGGGCCGACGGCTCCTCGTACGAGCAGGTGCTCGGCGTCCAGCGGACGTTCCTGCCCTGGCAGACCTCCGACGTGGCGAAGAAGACCCAGCTCACGTACCTGTGGCCGCTGATCTCCTCGACGCACCTCACCGCGGAGACCGACGCGGACGCGGAACAGACGCCCGTCTTCCGCAACGACAACCTGGCCGCGGAGATCGCCCCCGGCGGACGGCTCCAGCAGCTCGTGGCGCTCGGCAAGGACCTCCCCGTCACCTTCGTCATCGACCCCGACGTGCTCGCCTCCGTCGACGCGATGACCAAGACCTACAAGGTCGAAGGGCCGAACGGGCCCACGGCCGGCAAGAACCAGGCGGTCGCCAAGCAGTGGCTGGGCCAGGTGGAGGAGGCCGTCAAGACCCACGAGGTCGTCGCCCTCCCCTTCGGCGACCCCGACCTGGCCTCCCTCGCCCACCGCGGCAAGGAGGTGCCCAGCGCCCTCGGTCACCTCGGCCCCGCCACGACGCTGGCGGCCACGACCGTGGAGACGATCCTGGGCGTCAAGCCCCGTACCGACTTCGCCTGGCCCGCCGAGGGAGCCGTCGACTCCTCGATCGTCGACGTGGCCACCTCCGGCGGCGCTCACAACATCATCGCCCGCAGTGACAGCTTCCAGGAGAACGACCTCTCCTACAGCCCGACGGCGGTGCGCCCCATCGGCAGCGGAAACACCGCGATCGTCTCGGACGCGCGGCTGTCCACCGCCTTCGAGGGCGACCTGTCCAAAGCCGAGAACGCCACCCTCGCCGTCCAGGAGTTCCTCGCCCAGAGCCTGATGGTCAACGGCCAGGAGCCCGAGCGGCAGCGCAACCTCGTCGTCGCCCCGCAGCGCACCCCCTCGGTCAGCCAGGCCCAGGCGATGGCCGCCGGCGTGAAGAACCTGGTGCCCGGACGCTGGGCCGAACCGCTGAACCTGGCGGGTGCCGCCAAGGCCGCGCCCGACCCGAACGCCAGCCGCGACGTGCCCAGCAGCTCCGCGTACCCGGCCGCGCTGCGCAAGCAGGAACTGCCGACCGCGGCCTTCGAGGAGATTCAGGCGACCCAGACCACGCTGGACGACTTCGAGCCCGTGCTGTCCCAGCCCAGCCGGGTGGTGACGCCGTTCGGCAGCGCCATCATGCGGGAGATGTCGACCGAGTGGCGGGGGGACGAGACGGGTGCCGCGGCCTTCCGCGACTCCGTGCGCACCTACCTCGACGGCCTGACGAAGAACGTGCAGCTGATCCAGAAGTCGGACGCCACGCTCTCCGGGCGCAGCGCGACCATTCCGGTGACGGTGCAGAACAACCTGGTCCAGGGCGTGAAGGACCTGACGCTGGAACTCACGTCCTCGCAGCCCAACCGCCTCGACACGGGTGAGCCGCAGGAGATCACGGTCGACGGCGGCCACAGCCAGTCGTTCAAGTTCGACACGACGGCGAACGCCAACGGTCCGGTGCAGGTGACGGCGCAGCTCTACACCTCCGAGGGCAAGCCGTACGGCCGGCCGATGACCTTCCAGGTCAACGTCACCGAGATCACCTCGACGATCATGCTGGTCATCGCGGGCGGTGTGCTGCTGCTCGTCCTGGCCGGCGTACGGATCTACCTCCAGCGCAAGCGGGCCGGCCGGCACGACGAGGAGGGGACCGACGGCGGCGAGGGTGCCGACGAGCCCGACGGGACCGGCGACGGCAGCGGTGACGGCGGAACGAACGGTGACAAGCCGGTGCAGGCGGGTGACCCGGAGCCGGACACCGGTTCGGGAAGCACGGACCCGTCCGGCTCAGGTGAGAAAGTGGACCGTTGATAGATGGCGGGGCCGGATGGCCGGCGACGGATGAGGTGGGGCAGCGATGAATGCGCCGTACGACGGTGACCGCGGCAGGGGTGCGCACGGCACCCCCGCGGGTCAGGGACCGCCGACACCTCAGGGGCAGCCGCCCCATGACCCATACATGCAGGACGCGTACGCCAACGACCCGTACCGGTCGCAGGACCCCACGACCCAGGATCCGGTGAACGACGTCTTCTACGACCGGTCGGCCCACCCCCCGCCACCCCCCGGTCAAGCCCCGAACCCGCTCTACCAGCAGCCGCCCGCCCCGCAGCACACTCCGGACCCCCAGGTCTGGGCTCCGCCGCCGCCCCCCGAGCCCCAGGGCCCGACCCGGCACCTCCCGTACGGCGACGACGCCGCGACGACGCAGTTCGTGGGCGTGGACGACCTCATCACGCAGGCCGCCGACGAACGCCCGGAGCAGGACGCCTTCGCGCACCTGTACCGCGACCAGCAGCAGCCGTACGAGCCGCAGCGCCCGTACGAGGCACAGAAACCGCACGAAACGCAGCGCCCGCACGAAGCGTCACGGTCGTACGAGCCGCAGCGCCCGTACGAGCCGCAGCAGCCGATGGCGCCGCAGCCGGATCCGGTCGCGCAGACCGCCGCCGTACCGGAGCAGCCGCCGGCGCCCGCGCCGGAACCCGCCGCGCCCGCCAAACGCTCCGGCGGTCGCGCGTCGAGCCTGCTGAAGTCCAGCGCCGTCATGGCCGCGGGCACGCTGGTCTCGCGGATCCTGGGCTTCGTCCGCAACCTCGTCATCGCCGCGGCGATCGGCGTCGGTACCCTCAACGACTCGTACCAGGTCGCCAACACCCTGCCGACGATGATCTACATCCTCGTCGGTGGCGGTGCCCTGAACGCCGTGTTCATCCCGCAGCTCGTGCGGGCCATGAAGAATGACGAGGACGGCGGCGAGGCGTACGCCAACCGCCTCCTGACCCTGGTCACCGTGCTGATGGCCGGTGTCACCACGGTCTGTGTGCTGGCGGCCCCGGTCTTCATCAGCATGATGTCGCCGAAGATCGCCTCCGACCCCGAGCAGATGGACGTCGCGGTCGCCTTCGCGCGGTACTGCCTGCCGACCATGTTCTTCATGGGCGTGCATGTCGTGCTCGGCCAGATCCTCAACGCCCGCGGCCGGTTCGGCGCGATGATGTGGACCCCGGTCCTCAACAACATCATCGTGATCGCCACGTTCGGCGCGTTCATCTGGGTCTTCGGCAGCTTCTCGCAGAGCGGCGTGAGCGCGGGCAACGTCTCCGCCGACGCGATCCGGCTGCTGGGCATCGGCACGCTGCTCGGGCTGACCGTGCAGGCGCTCGCGATGTTCCCCTACCTCCGGGACGCCGGCTTCCGGCTCCGTCCCCGCTTCGACTGGCGTGGTCACGGGCTCGGCAAGGCCGCCCGGCTCGCCAAGTGGACCTTCTTCTTCGTCCTCGCCAACCAGCTCGGCCTGATCGTGGTGACCCAGATCGCCACCTGGGCCGGCTCGGTGGCCGAGAGCGAAGGCCACTCCGGCACCGGTATCACCGCCTACAACTACGCGTTGCAGCTCTGGCAGATGCCGCAGGCCATCATCACCGTCTCGGTCATGACCGCCGTCCTGCCCCGCATCTCCCGGGCCGCCCACGACGGGGACGTCACCGCCGTCCGCGACGACATCTCCTACGGGCTGCGGACCTCGGCGGTGGCCATCGTGCCGTGCGCCTTCGCGTTCGTGGCGCTCGGTGTGCCGATGGCGACGCTGATGTTCTCCAGCGCCGGCGCCGGCGCCACCAACATCGGTTACGTGATCATGGCGTTCGGACTGGGCCTGATCCCGTACTCCGCGCAGTACGTCATCCTGCGGGGTTTCTACGCCTACGAGGACACCCGCACGCCGTTCTTCAACACGGTGATCGTCGCCGCCGTCAACGCGGCAGTCTCCGGGCTGTGCTTCCTCCTCCTGCCGGCCCGCTGGGTCGTGGTCGGCCTCGCGGCTTCCTATGGCCTGGGATACGCCGTCGGCGTCGGTGTGGCCTGGCGGCGCCTGCGCACACGGCTGGGCGGCGACCTGGACGGACCGCACGTCATTCGTACGTACGCCCGGCTCGCCGGTGCCTGCGTACCCGCCGCCCTGGTCGGCGGCGCGGCCGCATACGGAATCACCCTCGCGCTCGGCAGCGGCGTCATCGGTTCGCTGGCCGCCTTGGTCGGTGGTGGTGTCACACTGATCGCCGTCTTCTTCCTCGCCGCGAAGCGGATGCGGGTCGAGGAGATGAACGCCATGGTCGGCATGGTGCGTGCCAAGCTCGGACGCTGAGCGGGCACAACCATCGGCCGCGACCGTGTGTCGTGCATAGTGGCGGTCTGTGGGCACAATTGTCTTGGCTCGTAGAGCCTGCAACGGATGGGGAGGCAGGAACGACGGTGGCGGAACGGAGCACGGCTGCCGTCGACGTGGCCGACACGAGCGGTGACAAACCGCTGACCGCCCAGGCGGGACAGGCCACGAACGACGGTGCGGAGGCCGAGAGCGTAACCGGCACGGACCAGGACACCGCACGCACCGGCGATCAGCCTGCCGCGGTGGCCGACACCAAGCCGCCCGAACTGCACAGCGGCCACAAGCTCGCCAGACGCTACCGCCTGGAGGAGTGCGTCACCCGTCTGGACGGATTCAGCAGCTGGCGTGCGGTCGACGAGAAACTGCGCCGTGCTGTCGGCGTACACATCCTGCCCGCGGACCACCCGCGGGCCCGCCCCGTGCTGTCCGCCGCGCGCTCCGCCGCGCTGCTCGGCGACCCCCGCTTCGTGCAGGTCCTCGACGCCGTCGAGGAGAACGACCTCGTCTACGTCGTGCACGAGTGGCTGCCGGACGCCACGGAACTGACCGCCGTCCTCGCCAACGGCCCGCTCGAACCGCACGACGCGTACCAGCTCGTCAGCCAGGTCTCCCAGGCCATGGCCGCCGCCCACCGGGAAGGCCTGTCCCATCTCAGGCTCAACCCGAGTTCCGTGCTGCGGACCGAGTCCGGGCAGTACCGCATCCGCGGCCTGGCCGTGATGGCCGCGCTGCGCGGCATCACCAGCGAGCACCCGCAGCGCACGGACACCGAGGCGATCGGCGCGCTCCTGTACGCCGCCCTCACCCAGCGCTGGCCGTACGAGAGCGACGCGTACGGCCTGTCGGGGCTGCCCAAGGACATCGGCATGATCCCGCCGGACCAGGTACGGGCCGGAGTGCACCGCGGCCTGTCCGAGCTCGCCATGCGCGCGCTGGTCAACGACGGGGCGACCGCCTCCCGCCAGGAGCCGGCCTGCACCACCCCGGAGGAACTGGCGAAGGCCGTCACAGCCATACCGCGCATCCGTCCTCCGGAGACGTCCTTCACTTCCCCGCCGCCCTACCAGCGCACCGGCTTCCAGCAGGGCTCGTACGGGCAGCCTCCGTCCCGCAACGGCGGCGCGCCCGCGCGGGCCGCGGCCGTGCCCGCCCCGCCGCCTCCGCTGCAGAGCCGCACCGGCCGGGCCCTGAAGTGGTGCGTGTCCGGCCTGCTCATCGCCGCCCTGGGGCTCGGCAGCTGGCAGCTGGCGGACACCCTTCTGCAGAACGAGGGTCCGGACACCCAGGAGAACACCCAGCCCGAAAGCGGTAAGCAGAAGAAGCCCGTTCCGAAGCCGATCAAGATCGACAGCGCCACGGAGTTCTCGCCGCTGTCCAGTTCGCCCGTCGCCGGCTCCCGTGACCCGGCCTCGCACGCCGTGGACGGTGACCCGGGTACCGCGTGGGTCACCTATCAGTTCAGGGGCTGGGCCAACTTCGGCAACCTGCCGAGCCGTGCGGACGGCAGTGGTCTCGTCGTCGACCTCGGAAGCGTCCAGGACGTCTCCGAGGTGCAGGCCAGCATGTACCGGGCGGGGCAGACGGCAGAGGTGCTCGCCGCCGACCCCGCCACCTCGAACCCGACCACGCTCAGCGCCTTCCCGCAGCGCCTCTCGAAGCTGGAGAAGGCCGGCTCCTCGCTGTCCGTGAAGGTCGACAAGCCGGTCAAGACGCGTTACGTCCTGATCCACATCACCGAGCTGCCCAGCGACGGCTCGGGAGACGGGTACCGGGGCGGCATCTCGGAGATCAAGGTCAACGGCTGACCCCTTCGAGCGCCCTTCGTGGGGCGCTCGAAGGGCTTGATCCGCGACCTCGCGGCGGGGGTCGCGGCTTGTGATGGCTGCGGCGGCCCGCCCTCATCTTGCCGACAGGCGGATCTCGCGCGTGAACGCCTTCGTCTCGGGCGGACCGACGGGCGGTACGTCCCCTCCACACCTTGGACGTCCAGGCCTACGCACACTTCGGTCAGCCGCGATGATGCGCTGAACTCCCTTTTTGCGGCAGGGAAGTGACGGAGTCCCGAGCGCCGGCACAGCGGGCCGCACCTGCGGTGTCCGTGCCCGGCTTCGCGTCTGTTCGACGTTTACTTTCGAAGCCCGGCGGGCTTCAATGGAGCCACCTATCCGCTACCCGCCGCGAGCAGGGGGACATGTGGGGCCTGAGACAGGCGGCTCTGACGTGGTGAGCGACGCCGACCTCCTCGCGCGCCACGTGGCCGGCGACCCCGACGCCTTCGGTGAGATAGTGCGGCGTCACCGGGACCGGCTCTGGGCAGTGGCGGTGCGTACGCTCGGAGACCGGGAAGAGGCGGCGGATGCCGTGCAGGATGCGCTGGTCTCGGCTTACCGGGCCGCGCATACGTTCCGTGGTCAGTCGGCCGTCACGACCTGGTTGCACCGCATCACGGTCAACGCCTGCCTGGACCGGGCCCGCAAAGCGGCCTCCCGCCGGACCTCGCCGGTTGCCGAGACGGAGCGGCTGGAACAGCTGCTGGAGCCGCACGAGTCGGCTGCCGTGCCCGCGGAGCGGCAGGACCTGCACCGGGAACTGCTCCGAGCGCTGCGCACGCTGCCCGAAGAACAACGTGCGGCACTGGTCCTCGTTGACATGCAGGGATATCCGGTGGCCGAGGCCGCGGCGATCCTCGATGTCCCCACGGGCACGGTGAAGAGCCGCTGTGCGCGCGGCCGGGGGCGGCTTCTTCCGATGCTCACCCATCTGCGCCCGGGTCACGGGGATAGCAGACCCGTCAGCGGGGGAAGGAACCGGGCGCAGGGGACATCCGTCCCAGAGGCGGCAGGGCCGAAGGACACAGATGCCGTGAAGGGCGGAGGTGGGCGCTCGTGACTTCGACGACCGACACGGACGAGCACCCGGAGGTTTCGGAGATCTCCGCGCTCACGGACGGGCTGCTTTCGCCGTCCCGCAGCGCGGACCTACGCGATCATCTGGCGTGCTGTGAGCTGTGCGAGGACGTCCACGCCTCCCTGGAAGAGATCCGGGGCCTGCTGGGCACGCTCCCCGGGCCCCCGCGTATGCCGGCCGATGTGGCGGAGCGTATCGACGCGGCGTTGGCGGCCGAGGCCTTGCTGGATTCCACGGCTCCCGAGCAGGAGTCCGTCGTTTCACGTGAAACCCCGGCGAGCGAGACCGTGTCTGTTTCACGTGAAACAGACACCACACCTTCCAGCGCCGCTCCCGCGCCTGTCACCCGGCCCGCCGGTCATCCCCGGGCGGCTTCCGGGCCGGGGCGTCGGGCCGTTGGCGGTCGGGCCCGCGGCCGGCGCTGGCCGCGGGCGTTGCTCGGCGCCGCGGCTGCTGCCGCGGTCATCGGTGTCGGCGGCATCATGTTGCAGAACACGTCGAGCGACAGCGGCCAGGTGGGCGCGCAGAAGCAGCACACCGAGGAAGCGACGAAGAGCGCAGGAGCCGCATCCGCGCTGACGTCCGCCACGCTGGAGTCGCGGGTCCACGACCTGCTCGCCTCGTCGCACACCAAGAAGACACCGGACTTCGGCACCCAGAGCTCCCCCGACACCCCGCTGCGCGGCGCGACGGACACCGTTCCGTCCTGTGTGCAGCGCGGCACCGGGCGGCCCGAGGCGCCCCTGGCGGCCACACACAGCACATACGAAGGCCAGGACGCGTACCTCGTGATCCTGCCGCACCCGACCGACGCCGACCGCGTCTCGGCCTACGTCATCTCGGCCTCCTGCGTCACCGCCACACCGCCCGCCCCGGGCAAGGTGCTGCTGACCCACTCGTACCGGCGAGACTGAACCGGCGGTAAGGGCGCCGGGGCACCGCGGGAATGCTTGCCCCTTAGGATCCGTTGGGTGGGGTGAGAGTTCACCGAGAGCCCCAGCAAGCAGTCGGCAGAGACAAGGAAGACACCCGTGAGCGACGTCCGTAACGTGATCATCATCGGCTCCGGGCCCGCGGGCTACACCGCCGCGCTCTACACCGCCCGTGCCTCCCTGAAGCCGCTGGTTTTCGAGGGCGCCGTCACCGCCGGTGGCGCGCTGATGAACACCACCGAGGTGGAGAACTTCCCCGGGTTCCGTGACGGCATCATGGGCCCCGACCTGATGGACAACATGCGCGCCCAGGCCGAGCGCTTCGGCGCCGAGCTGGTTCCGGACGACGTGGTCTCGGTCGACCTGACCGGGGAGATCAAGACCGTCACCGACACCGCCGGCACTGTCCACCGCGCCAAGGCCGTGATCGTCACCACCGGCTCCCAGCACCGCAAGCTGGGCCTGCCCCGTGAGGACGAGCTCTCCGGCCGCGGTGTCTCGTGGTGCGCCACCTGCGACGGGTTCTTCTTCAAGGACCAGGACATCGCCGTGGTCGGCGGCGGCGACACCGCGATGGAGGAGGCCACCTTCCTCTCCCGCTTCGCCAAGTCGGTCACGATCATCCACCGCCGCGACACGCTGCGCGCCAGCAAGGCGATGCAGGAGCGTGCCTTCGCCGACCCGAAGATCAGCTTCGTCTGGGACAGCGAGGTCGCCGAGATCCACGGCGAGAACAAGCTCTCCGGCCTGACGCTGCGCAACCTCAAGAGCGGCGAGACCTCGGAGCTCCCGGTCACCGGCCTGTTCATCGCGATCGGCCACGACCCGCGGACCGAGCTGTTCAAGGGCCAGCTGGAGCTGGACGACGAGGGCTACCTCCAGGTGGCGGCCCCCAGCACGCGTACCAACCTCACGGGTGTCTTCGCCGCCGGCGACGTCGTCGACCACACCTACCGTCAGGCGATCACGGCGGCCGGTACCGGCTGCTCCGCGGCCCTGGACGCCGAGCGGCACCTCGCCGCGCTCTCGGACAGCGAGGACGTGCCCGAGCCGGAGAAGACCGCCTCCGCCTGACGTCGCCTCTGACGCCCCCCGAGACCCACCCCACCCAGTAAGGAGACTGCCATGGCCGGTGCCACGGTGACCGTGACGGACGCCAACTTCGAAGAGGTCGTCCTCAAGAGCGACAAGCCCGTACTCGTGGACTTCTGGGCCACCTGGTGCGGCCCGTGCCGCCAGATCGCCCCGTCGCTGGAGGCCATCGCCGCCGAGCACGACGAGATCGTCATCGCCAAGCTGAACACCGACGAGAACCCGACCACCACCGCCAAGTACGGCGTCATGTCGATTCCGACGATGAACGTCTACCAGGACGGCGAGGTCGTGAAGACCATCGTCGGCGCCAAGCCGAAGGCCGCGCTGGAGCGCGAGCTGGGCGATTTCCTCGCCTGACCGCTCTGTGCGACCCGCGCGAACGGGCCCGTCCCTCCGGGGGCCGGGCCCGTTCGCGTTGTCCGGGACGTCTCAGGCCGTCTCTACAGCGGACGCAGCGCGGGCTCCTTCTGCACCGCTCCCAGGAGACGGTCGAGAGCCAGCTCCACGTCTTCCTTCCACGAGATCGTGGTGCGCAGCTCCAGCCGTAGGCGGGGGAAGCGGGGGTGCGGGCGGACCGTCTTGAAACCGACGGCCAGGAGGTGGTCGGCAGGGAGCACGCACGCGGGCTCTTTCCAGCTGGCGTCGCCGAACGCCTCGACCGCTTTGAAGCCGCGGCGGATGAGGTCCTTGGCCACCGTCTGCACCATCACCCGGCCCAGCCCCTGCCCCTGGTAACCGGGCGACAGCCAGGCGGTGAGGAGCTGTACGGCGTCGGGCGACACCGGGCTCGTGGGGAAGGCCGTGGAGCGCGGGACGTACGCGGGCGGGGCGTACAGCACGAAGCCGACCGGGACGTCGTCGACGTAGACGACGCGTCCGCAGGAGCCCCACTCCAGGAGGACGGCCGAGATCCAGGCCTCCTTCTCCAGCTCCGGCCGGCCCGCTCTTACCGCGGCTTCGCCGCTGACGGGGTCGAGCTCCCAGAAGACGCAGGAGCGGCAGCGCTTGGGGAGATCCGGAAGGTTGTCCAGCGTGAGCGGTACGAGCCGACGGCCCATGAAGACAGGTCCTCACTTCCCTCGCCCGCCGCACCGCGCGATGCCGTCCGTGCGTCCCGCTCGCTGAGCAGGCCGCCGACGAAACCACCGACTGCGCCCAGGCCGAAGCCCGCTGCCAGCAGTCCGGTGCGGCTCACCGTTCGCATGGCTTACTCCTTGTTGTGGGGGTTTCCACGTGGATGTGCGCCATACCCGATCGCATGGTATCCACGGTCCGCGAATGCGGGTACCGCCACACAGCAAAGGGCGGGCCGTGTTCCGCAATCACGGGGAACACGGCCCGCCCTCCGAGCCTTGAGACTCAGCTCAGTCTTCTTCGCCGTTCTCCTCGGTGAGGCTCTTGTCGAGCACCCGGCCCTCGCCGGGAGCCATCGTGCCGAGAATGCGCTCCAAGTCGTCTATCGAGGCGAACTCGACGACGATCTTGCCCTTCTTCTGCCCGAGGTCGACCTTCACCCGGGTCTCGAAGCGGTCCGACAGCCGGGAGGCGAGGCCCGACAGGGCGGGGGAGACCCGGGTGCCGGCCCGCGGCTTCTTCGCCTTGGTGGCGCCGGCGGGCTCGGAGCCCATCAGCCGCACGATCTCCTCGACCGAACGGACCGACAGCCCCTCGGCGACGATGCGGCGCGCCAGCCGGTCCTGTTCCTCGGAGTCGTCCACGGCCAGCAGCGCTCGGGCGTGGCCGGCGGAGAGCACTCCGGACGCGACCCTGAGCTGCACGGAGGTCGAGAGCTTCAGCAGCCGCAGGGTGTTGGAGACCTGCGAGCGCGACCGGCCGATACGGTCGGCCAGCTCGTCGTGGGTGCACTTGAAGTCACGCAGCAACTGGTCGTACGCCGCGGCCTCCTCCAGCGGGTTCAGCTGAGCCCGGTGGAGGTTCTCCAGCAGCGCGTCCAGCAGCAGCTTTTCGTCGTCGGTCGCGCGGACGATCGCCGGGATCCGTTCCAGCCCGGCCTCGCGGCAGGCCCGCCAACGGCGCTCGCCCATGATGAGCTCGTACCGCTGCGGACCGGTCTGCCGGACGACCACCGGCTGCAGCAGCCCGACCTCCTGGATGGAGGTGACCAGCTCGGCGAGGGCGTCCTCGTCGAAGACCTCACGCGGCTGCCGCGGGTTGGGCGTGATCGCGTCGAGCGGCAGCTCGGCGAAGTGCGCCCCGGCGACCTCTTCCGTCACATCTGCCACTGCTTCGGTCTCCTGCGGCTCACCCGTTTCACGTGAAACGGCTTTGGCCGCGATCGAGGTGACCTTGGCCGCCGCCACACCGCGGTCCGGTGGCAGGGTGGGCACCGCGGTCGGCGATGTCGTTCCCCGGCCCACCGCGGGAGCGGCGTTGTCCGCTGCCTGCGGTGCCGCGGGGATCAGCGCACCGAGCCCACGGCCCAGTCCTCTACGTCGTTCGCTCACTGATTCCCCTCCGACATGCTGTGCTGTGGTTCGTAGTTCACGGTGAGCCCCTCGGCGCCGCTCCCGGCTTGGGCGACTCCCCGCAGGGCGATCTCGCGGGCCGCCTCAAGGTAGGAGAGCGAGCCGCTGGATCCCGGGTCGTAGGTGAGGACCGTCTGCCCGTAGCTGGGCGCCTCGGAGATGCGGACCGAACGGGGGATGCTGGTGCGCAGTACCTCGTTGCCGAAGTGGTTGCGCACCTCCTCCGCGACCTGGGAGGCCAGCCGGGTCCGGCCGTCGTACATGGTGAGCAGGATCGTCGACACGTGGAGCTTGGGGTTGAGGTGCCCGCGCACCAGGTCGACGTTCCGCAGCAGCTGGCCGAGCCCTTCCAGGGCGTAGTACTCGCACTGGATGGGGATCAGTACCTCGGCGCCCGCGACCAGGGCATTGACGGTCAGCAGGCCGAGCGAGGGCGGGCAGTCGATGAGGATGTAGTCCAGTGGCTGTTCGTACGCCTTGATGGCCCGGTCCAGCCGGCTCTCCCGCGCCACCAGCGAGACCAGTTCGATCTCGGCGCCGGCCAGGTCGATGGTGGCGGGTGCGCAGAACAGCCCCTCCACGTCGGGCACCGGCACCACGACGTCGGACAGCGGCTTGCTCTCCACGAGCACGTCGTAGATGGAGGGGACTTCGGCATGGTGGTCGATGCCCAGGGCGGTGGAAGCGTTGCCCTGCGGGTCAAGGTCTATGACCAGGACGCGGGCGCCGTGCAGCGCCAGGGAGGCGGCAAGGTTGACCGTCGTGGTGGTCTTGCCGACCCCGCCCTTCTGGTTGGCGACCACCATGACCCGGGTCTCCTCGGGCCGGGGCAGGGCTTCTCCGGTGCGGCCGAGCGTCTGTACCGCCAGCTGAGCTGCACGGCCGATCGGGGTGTCGTCCATGGGGGACGGCGTTTCACGTGAAACGTCATCCCCGAGCGACTCGCTACGGGGACCGGGGACCGGGTCGGTCATCGGGCCCGCGATGTTGGCGTCGGACCGCACGGATTCACTCTCCTCGACATCAGGCTCGCAGTGCTCAGAGCCTGCCATGCTTTCGGTGTCGTGAACCAGTGAGGTCCGATCTCCTGTGGATGAACCCGCTTCTGTGGATACTTCCGTGACCCGTGCGGGGTTCCGGTCGCGCGGCGCGGCAGCCGCGCGACCACGGCTGATGATTCCATGCAGCAGAGAACGACGTTTCACGTGAAACACGATGACAGCGTTCTGTCCGTTTTATACGCGACACTCCGCTTTGCACCGTTTTGTTGCTTTTACTGGGCTACCCGATGGGGAATGCCCCCGCTCAGCGACGCCGTCCCCGCTGCGCCCGGCTGGGCCGGGCCGCCTTCGCACGCTTGGCCGCGAAGCGCACACCACCGGGGCTCTCGCCGACCTCGACGCGGACCACGGTCGACATCGGATCCACGATGCCCTCACCGACCTGGACGACCGAGGTCTCCACGACACCGAGCTTGCTCAGCGCGGCCCGGGCACCCTTCAGCTCCTCCTCGGCGGTGTCCCCCTTGAGCGCCAGCATCTCGCCGTAGGGACGCAGCAGCGGCACACCCCAGCCCGCCAGCCGGTCGAGCGGCGCCACCGCCCGCGCGGTCACCACATGCACCTGCGGAAGCTTGCCCATGACCTCCTCCGCACGGCCGCGCACCACCGTGACGTGGTCCAGCCCGAGCAGCTCGACCACCTCCTGCAGGAAGTTCGTCCGCCGCAGCAGCGGCTCCAGCAGCGTGATCTTGAGGTCCGGACGCACCAGCGCCAGCGGAATGCCCGGCAGCCCCGCTCCCGAACCGACATCGCAGACGGTGACGCCCTCGGGCACCACCTCGGAGAGCACCGCGCAGTTCAGCAGGTGCCGCTCCCACAGCCGCGGCACCTCACGCGGGCCGATCAGACCTCTGCGTACGCCCGCGTCGGCGAGCAGCTCGCCGTAGCGCACGGCCTCCGGGAAACGCTCACCGAACACCTCGCGCGCCACATCCGGCGCCGGTGGGAGCTCCGCTGCTGCGTCCGTCACGGGAACCGCCCTTCCTCTGGACTGTTGTAAGGCTGACAAGATGTGGCCCCGCCTGCGGGACAGACGGGGCCGGTGACATCAAGGCTGGTCGGGTGCTCGGGCCGTCAGGCCGGGAGGACCACCACACAGCGCTGGGGCTCTTCGCCCTCGGACTCACTGCGCAGCCCGGCCGCCGCCACCGCGTCGTGCACGACCTTGCGCTCGAAGGGGGTCATCGCCTTGAGCTTCACCGGCTCGCCGGTGCCCTTGGCCTCCTCCGCCGCCTTGGCGCCCAGCTCCGCGAGCTCCTCGCGCTTCTGCGCGCGGTACCCCGCGATGTCCAGCATCAGGCGGCTGCGGTCACCGGTCTCACGGTGTACCGCCAGGCGGGTCAGCTCCTGGAGCGCCTCCAGCACCTCACCGTCCCGGCCCACCAGCTTCTGCAGGTCACGGCTGGTGGAGTCGCTGATGATCGACACAGCGGCGCGGTCGGCCTCGACGTCCATGTCGATGTCACCGTCGAGGTCGGCGATGTCCAGCAGACCTTCGAGGTAATCGGCCGCGATCTCCCCCTCCTGCTCCAGGCGGGTGAGGGTGTCGGTCCCTTCAGCGGCCGAGGTCCCCCCTGTCGACGACGAGGGGCGGGTCGTGTCCGTCACGGAAGGACTCCTTCTTACTTCTTGGACGGGTGCTTGGGCCGCTGCTGGCCCTTGCGCTGTCCGGACTTGGCGTTACGGGAGCCGGAGGCGGACGAACCGCCCTTCGGCTTGCTGTCCTGCGGTGCCTGCTTCTCCAGGGACTGCTTCTTCGAAGCGTCCGCGTCGGAGGCACCGGAAGCGCTGGAGCCGGCTCCCGCGCGGGTGCGCCGCTGCGCGCCACCGGCGCCGGCGGTCTTGCTGCCGCTGCCGGCCGGCTTGCCGCCGGTGGTGGGCTGCGTCTGACGCTGGGCCTTGCTCTGCCGCTTGGGCTGCTGCCGGTTCTGGCGCGCCTCCTCGACGGCCTTCCTGGCCTCGACCTCGGCCGGGTCCTCCTTGAGCTTGCCCTTGGCCCGCAGCCGCTGCTGGCGCTCCTCGAAAGCCTTGCTGCCCGGGGTCGGGTTCCGGCGGATGACGAACATCTGCTGGCCCATGGTCCACACGTTGGTGGTCAGCCAGTACAGGAGAACGCCGACGGGGAAGCCGGGGAACCCGATACCGAAGACCGCGAACATGATCGGGAAGACGTACATCAGCATCTTCTGCTGCTGCATGAACGGCGTCTTCACCGTGAGGTCGACGTTCTTGGTCATCAGCTGGCGCTGCGTGTAGAACTGCGACGCCGACATCAGGACGATCATGATGACGGTGACCACGCGGACGTTGGTGACCGAGGCGCCCAGGGCTTCGAGCTTTTCCGGGGTGTCCAGGAACTTCGCGGCCAGCGGCGCGCCGAAGATGTGCGCCCGCTGAGCGCTCTCCAGCAGCGACTGGTTGATGACGCCGACCGTCTGGTTGTTCGCGATGTGGCTGAGGACCTGGTACAGCGAGATGAAGAAGGGCGACTGCGCCAGGATCGGCAGGCAGCTGGAGAGCGGGTTGGTGCCCGTCTCCTTGTACAGCTTCATCATCTCTTCGGACTGACGCTGCTTGTCGCTCTTGTAGCGCTCCTGGATCGCCTTCATCTTCGGCTGGAGCGCCTGCATGTTCCGCGTCGACTTGATCTGCTTCACGAAGAGCGGGATCAGGCAGATACGGATCAGCACCACCAGCGAGACGATGGACAGACCCCAGGCCGCGCCACTGTTCTCGTCGAAGATGAGGCTGTAGAACGAGTGGAACTGGACGATGATCCAGGAAACTGCGTAATAGAGAGGACTGAGGATCGTGTCCACGAATCAGGCTCCTTGGGCGGTGGGCTGAGTCTCAGGCTGTGCGGCAGGCTCAGGGACGGTGGATCCGCCCAGGCGGCTCCTCAGCCGCTGATGCCAGACCGGACGCTTCCGGGGTGGTACGTGGTCGACGCCACCTGGCGACCACGGGTTGCAACGCAGGATGCGCCAAGCCGTCAGCGCGGTCCCTTTCACCGCGCCGTGCCGGTCGATGGCCGTATAGCCATAGTGGGAGCACGACGGGTAGTACCGGCAGACCGGGCCCAGCAGTGGGCTGATGGTCCACTGGTACAGCTTGATCAACAGCAGCAGCGGGTACTTCACCGCGGTGCCCTCCCCTGACCTCGGGTGGGGGGATCTCCATCCAGCAGCCGCTGCAGTGCGGTGTCCAGGTCACGGGCCAGCTGGTCGTGACCCGCATCGCCCGCACCGGGCAGCGCCCGTACGACAACCAGGCTACCGGCGGGCAGCCGGTCCAGCCGGTCGCGCACGAGGTGGCGCAGCCGGCGCTTGACCTGGTTGCGGACCACGGCACCGCCGATGGCCTTGCTCACGACGAAACCCGCACGCGCCGGGGGAGGGCTCTCCCCCGCTGCGTGCGGGTCCGTTGCACCGCTGCGTAGATGGACGACGAGGAGCGGGCGCCCGGCCCTGCGTCCCCGGCGTACCGCGGTCGCAAAGTCCTCGCGCCGCCTCAGCCGATGCTCGGTAGGCAGCACGTCATGGACCTAGCTCAGGGCTCAGGCCGACAGGCGGGCGCGACCCTTGCCACGGCGGGACGCGAGAATCGCGCGGCCGGCACGGGTACGCATACGCAGGCGGAAGCCGTGGGTCTTCGCGCGACGACGGTTGTTCGGCTGGAAGGTGCGCTTGCTCACTCGGGGGCTCCAGAGATGCTTGGTGTCTCCGGGGAGACAGGTGTGGGGCGTCGACTGGCTGTCACCGTGCGCCCACGAGTAGCTCGCAACGCCCGAGTGCACCGCTACTACGATCACTAGAGCGCGATCTTTGCCCATCGGAGGCAGGCGGCAGCAGCCATCGACAACTCGACCTGGTTACGGTACGCGCGGCGGCGTCATCCGGTCAAACCGGCCCTCGGCCGGGACACACTATGCACAGCCTGTGGACAACAACTTGAATCACCAGGGTCGCCCTGACTACCGTGGGTCAACTCCGATTCCTTCCCGCCCGTCCTGAGAATCACACATTCGTGGGACCAGTGAGAGAGCGTGCTCTGTGGCCGACGTACCTGCCGATCTTGCCGCAGTGTGGCCACGCGTACTTGATCACCTCCTACGCGCGGAGAGCGACAGTCTCAAGCCGAAGGACCAGGACTGGCTCAAGCGGACCCAGCCGCTGGCACTGGTGGCGGACACCGCCCTGCTGGCCGTACCCAACGAGTTCGCCAAGGGTGTGCTGGAAGGCCGGCTCGCGCCGCTCATCGGCGAGGCGCTGAGCCACGAGTGCGGCCGCCCGATCCGGATCGCGATCACCGTCGACGACTCCGGCGAGGAGCCGCAGCCCCAGCAGCTGCCGTCGTCCCAGTCTTCGGGGCACGCGCAGCAGCAGCGTCACCAGCACCAGCAGCCTCAGCAGCAGTCGGGACAGCAGCACGACGCGTACGGCGGCTACGACAGCCGGCAGAGCGAGGGGTACGACAACCGGCAGGGGTACGGCCACCAGGACGACGACCTGCCCCACGTACGCCCCGCGTATCCGGAGTACCAGCAGCACCAGCAGCCCCGGCACGAGCCCGGCGCCTGGCCGCAGCACTCCGGCATGGGCGGCCAGACCGGGCCGGGCCCGCGCGAGGACTACGGGTGGCAGCAGCAGCGTCTGGGCGGCTTCCCCGAGCGCGACCCCTACGCCACGCCGCCCCCCGCACACGTACAGCAGCACCAGCACTCCCAGCGGCCGCAGAGCGACTACCGCTCGCCGGCTCCCGAGCACACCGGTCCGCCGCAGCACCAGCACTCCGAGGGCCACTCCCCCTACGAGCAGCAGCCGCCGCAGCGCCGCGACCTCGCCGAGCACCAGCCGCCCGGGCACATCCAGAACCCCGGCCCCGGAGGGCTGCCCGCGCCCAGCGGCGCCCCCGGCCCGCTCGCCGCGCAGCCCGCGCCCGCGACCGGCCCCGGCGAGCCGACCGCCCGGCTGAATCCGAAGTACCTGTTCGACACCTTCGTCATCGGTGCCTCGAACCGCTTCGCGCACGCCGCCGCGGTGGCCGTGGCCGAGGCGCCGGCCAAGGCGTACAACCCGCTGTTCATCTACGGGGAGTCCGGCCTCGGCAAGACGCACCTGCTGCACGCCATCGGGCACTACGCACGCAGCCTCTACCCGGGCACCCGGGTGCGCTACGTCAGCTCGGAGGAGTTCACCAACGAGTTCATCAACTCCATCCGCGACGGCAAGGCGGACGCGTTCCGCAAGCGCTACCGCGACATGGACATCCTGCTCGTCGACGACATCCAGTTCCTGGCCAGCAAGGAGTCGACGCAGGAGGAGTTCTTCCACACCTTCAACACGCTGCACAACGCGAACAAGCAGATCGTGCTCTCCTCGGACCGGCCGCCCAAGCAGCTGGTCACCCTGGAGGACCGGCTGCGCAACCGCTTCGAGTGGGGACTGATCACCGACGTCCAGCCGCCGGAGCTGGAGACCCGGATCGCGATCCTGCGCAAGAAGGCCGTGCAGGAGCAGCTGAACGCGCCGCCGGAGGTGCTGGAGTTCATCGCCTCCCGCATCTCGCGCAACATCCGCGAGCTGGAGGGGGCGCTGATCCGGGTCACCGCCTTCGCGTCCCTCAACCGCCAGCCGGTGGACCTGGGCCTGACGGAGATCGTCCTCAAGGACCTGATCCCCGGCGGCGAGGACGCGGCGCCCGAGATCACCGCGACCGCCATCATGGCGGCGACCGCGGACTACTTCGGGCTGACGGTCGACGACCTGTGCGGATCCTCGCGCAGCCGGGTGCTGGTGACGGCGCGCCAGATCGCGATGTACCTGTGCCGGGAGCTGACGGACCTGTCGCTGCCGAAGATCGGCGCGCAGTTCGGCGGCCGCGACCACACGACGGTGATGCACGCCGACCGCAAGATCCGGGCGTTGATGGCCGAGCGGCGCTCCATCTACAACCAGGTGACCGAGCTGACGAACCGCATCAAGAACGGCTGACGCGGCATCGGCCGCGGGCCGGCCGCAGTCTTCGAGGGCGCCCCGGGACAGAACAGCTCCCGGGGCGCCCTTCGCCGTTCCAGGGGCTCCGCGGGGGCTCGACAGCCGTACGGAGGGCCGCCTGCTCAGCCGTACGGACACGTCTCCGCCCCCGTTCCCACCCCGCCCCAGCCCGGCGCCGGCCCGTCCCGACCCCGTCTCGTCCCTGCCCCGACCCCGTCCCGACCTCGTCCCGCCTCGTCCCGACCCTGTGGAAGGTCCCCGCTCTGTTCGATTCCGCGTCAGGTCACGGCCGTGCTCCACAGATTGGCCAAGATTCTTCCGTCCACATGCTGGGGACTGGGAAGTTATCCCTGTGACGTCCACAGGAGGGTCGGCCGGGGAGGCATCGGCCGAGGTCAGCGCGGTGTGGATTTGTGGCTAACCATCATCCACAGGGTGTGGACAGAGGTTTCGTCCACAGGGGGTCGAACGCGTTGTCCACTGCCCGCCCACAGGTGGCCCGCCCTTGTCCCCAACTTCTCCACACCCCTGTCCACTGTTCGGCAAGGCGACACCCGCGCTCACCGGGCCGAGTGAAAGGCGTCACACCAAGGTGCCGGATTGGGCTGTGGGGAACCGGGGTAAAGCTGGGGACAGGACTGGGGAGAAGTAGGGCTTCCCTGTGCATCGGGTGTGCATGAAGAGCGCCGGTCCACAGACACGGCTGCTTATCCACGGCTGCCGCCCACAGGCCCGGTGGACAAAAAAACCGTGTTGACCTGCGCAGATCCAGTTGTCCACGGTTTCCACAGGCCCTACTACTACGACCACAGATAGCTACCGGGGAACTCGTTTCGAATCGGGTGCTGTGCACAACTTGGGGATCGGTCGTCCGACGCCTCTCGACCCGACTTGACCCCGAGCCGCAACGGCTGTCGGTGACGTACGTCAGACTGGTCTCCGGCGACCCAGCCGACGAAGAAGGCCAGCAGGGCGTAAGCCAGCAACAGCAGGAGGCGGTTTCCGGTGAAGATCCGGGTGGAGCGCGATGTACTCGCGGAGGCAGTGGCCTGGGCGGCCAAGAGCCTCCCGGCCCGTCCGCCGGTGCCCGTCCTCGCGGGCCTGCTGCTGAAGGCGGAGGACGGCAGCCTGAGCCTCTCCGGCTTCGACTACGAGGTCTCGGCGCGCGTCTCCGTGGACGCGGACGTGGAGGAGGAAGGCACCGTCCTGGTCTCCGGCCGCCTGCTGGCCGACATCTGCCGCGCCCTCCCCAACCGCCCGGTGGAGATTTCCACCGACGGTGTACGGGTCACCGTGGTCTGCGGCTCCTCGCGGTTCACCCTCCACACCCTTCCGGTGGAGGAGTACCCGGCGCTGCCGCAGATGCCCACCGCCACCGGGACCGTGCCCGGTGAGGTCTTCGCCGCGGCCGCCGCCCAGGTCGCCATCGCCGCCGGCCGTGACGACACCCTCCCGGTGCTCACCGGCGTACGGATCGAGATCGAGGGCGACACCGTCACCCTGGCCTCCACCGACCGTTACCGCTTCGCGGTGCGTGAGTTCCTGTGGAAGCCGGAGAGCCCGGACGCCTCCGCGGTGGCGCTGGTGCCCGCCAAGACGCTGCTTGACACCGCCAAGTCCCTCAGCAGCGGCGACAGCGTCACGCTGGCGCTGTCCGGCTCGGGCGCCGGCGAGGGCCTGATCGGTTTCGAGGGCGCGGGCCGCCGGACGACCACCCGGCTCCTGGAGGGCGACCTCCCGAAGTACCGCACGCTCTTCCCCACCGAGTTCAACTCGGTCGCCGTGATCGAGACCGCCCCGTTCGTCGAGGCCGTCAAGCGTGTGGCCCTGGTCGCCGAGCGGAACACGCCGGTGCGCCTGAGCTTCGAGCAGGGCGTGCTGATCCTGGAAGCCGGTTCCAGCGAGGACGCACAGGCTGTGGAGCGGGTCGACGCGGACCTGGAGGGCGACGACATCTCGATCGCCTTCAACCCGGGCTTCCTCCTGGAGGGCCTGTCGGCGATCGACTCCCCGGTGGCCCAGCTGTCCTTCACCACCTCGACCAAGCCGGCGCTCCTCAGCGGCCGCCCGGCCAAGGACGCCGAGGCGGACGACGCGTACAAGTACCTGATCATGCCGGTGCGGCTGTCCGGCTGACGTCCGACCGGTACCGGGAGGCGGGCCGGTCGGCGGCCACCCGTCGTACGGCCGTCCGCCGACGGACGTCACCCGGGCCCGGGAGTTTTCACTCCGCCCCTGATACACGAACGCCGAGTACGTGCATCAGGGGCGGATCCCTTTTCTGGGGCGGCGCGGGGAATAGTTTTACGAGCGGTACCGAAAGTCCGGCCGAGTTTCTGTACGCGCCCGACCGAGGCGGAATGCAGCAATGCGTTTCCCCGTGCCGACACGGAATGCGGGGAAATCGCATTCCGGCCGCCTGTGGAAACAAGTGACAGCCGGAGGCGCGTACGTCCACAACACCGCCGGACGCCGTACCCGGGCCCTCCCCGCGTGCGGCCCCATCGCCAGAAGTCATCCACAGCCGGTGGATGAAGCTGGCGCGGCACCGCCCAGCCGCTGGTCACCGGGCCGCCGATGCCCCGATCCAGCGCAACCTGTGGAAATCCCGGCCGCCTGCCGCGCCCTACGACGTCGACCGGGCCGCCGAGGAATGGAGCCAGTCCGGACCGCCTCGGAGGGCCCCATTTCCGTACGAAGCCGTACACACGGCTCGCCCCGTTCCACGGCCCGAAACGGGCGACGGTTCGGCAGCGGGCCTTTCAGGAGCCCCGCTCGGACCGAATTCACCACGTCCGCCAGGAGTTCCCCAGGCCGAAAGCCGAAAGGCCCGTCGGCCACACCCGTCGGGCCCCTGGTTGTCCACAGGTGTGGGGCCCGCTCCGCCGCGTCGTGGCTTCGCGCGTAAACTCGACGCGTAGGGCGGGGATGTGCCGTAACGCAACGTAAGGGGTACTGATGGAGCTCGGTCTCGTCGGTCTCGGCAAGATGGGCGGCAACATGCGCGAGCGCATCCGCCGCGCAGGCCACACCGTCATCGGATACGACCGCAACCCGGACCTGGCTGACGTGAACAGCCTCAAGGAACTGGTGGACGGGCTCAAGGGGCCGCGCGTGGTGTGGGTCATGGTGCCCGCCGGCGAAGCGACCCAGGCGACCATCGACGAGCTGGGCGAACTGCTGTCCCCCGGCGACGTCGTGGTGGACGGCGGGAACTCCCGCTGGACCGACGACGAGAAGCACTCCGAGGAGCTGCGCGCCAAGGGCATCGGCTTCGTCGACTGCGGTGTCTCGGGCGGTGTCTGGGGCCTGGAGAACGGCTACGCGCTGATGTACGGCGGCTCCACCGAGGACGTCGCCAAGGTCCAGCCGATCTTCGACGCGCTCAAGCCGGAGGGCGACTTCGGTTCGGTGCACGCCGGCAAGGTCGGCGCGGGCCACTTCGCCAAGATGGTCCACAACGGCATCGAGTACGCCATGATGCAGGCCTACGCCGAGGGCTGGGAGCTGCTGGAGGCGGTCGACTCGGTCACCGATGTGCGTGAGGTCTTCCGTTCCTGGCAGGAGGGCACGGTCATCCGTTCCTGGCTGCTGGACCTGGCGGTCAACGCGCTGGACGACGACGAGCACCTGGAGAAGCTGCGGGGCTACGCCGCCGACTCCGGCGAGGGCCGCTGGACGGTCGAGGCCGCGATCGACAACGCCGTACCGCTGCCCGCGATCACGGCGTCGCTCTTCGCGCGCTTCGCCTCGCGTCAGGACGACTCGCCGCAGATGAAGATGATCGCGGCGCTGCGGAACCAGTTCGGCGGCCACGCCGTCGAGAACGCGAAGAAGTAAGAAGAAGCAGCCAGCAAGCAGTCCGGTAGCCGGGGGAGGTCGGCGCGCCACATGCACGTATCGCATCTCTCGCTCGCCGACTTCCGCTCGTACGCCCGGGTCGAGGTCCCGCTCGACCCGGGCGTCACGGCTTTCGTGGGGCCCAACGGGCAGGGCAAGACCAACCTCGTCGAGGCGGTCGGCTACCTGGCCACCTTGGGCAGCCACCGGGTCTCCTCGGACGCCCCGCTGGTGCGGATGGGCGCCGAGCGCGCCATCGTGCGGGCCGCGGTCGTCCAGGGCGAGCGGCAGCAGCTGGTGGAGCTGGAGCTGAACCCGGGCAAGGCCAACCGGGCCCGTATCAACAGGTCGTCGCAGGTCAGACCGCGTGACGTGCTGGGGATCGTACGGACGGTGCTGTTCGCGCCGGAGGATCTGGCGCTGGTCAAGGGCGATCCGGGGGAGCGCCGCCGCTTCCTGGACGAGCTGATCACGGCGCGTGCGCCGCGGATGGCGGGCGTGCGCTCGGACTACGACCGGGTGCTCAAGCAGCGCAACACGCTGCTGAAGAGCGCGGCGCTGGCCCGGCGGCACGGCGGGCGGCAGATGGACCTGTCGACCCTCGATGTGTGGGACCAGCATCTGGCCCGGGTCGGCGCGGAGCTGCTCGCCCAGCGCCTGGACCTGATCGCCACGCTCCAGCCCCTGGCCGACAAGGCCTACGAGCAGCTGGCGCCGGGCGGCGGGCCGCTGGCGATGGAGTACCGCGGCTCGGCCGGTGACGCGCTGCACGGTGTCTCGTCGCGTGAGGAGCTGTACGGGCTGCTGATCGAGGCGCTCGGCGCGGCCCGTAAGAACGAGATCGAGCGCGGGGTGACGCTGGTCGGTCCGCACCGCGACGACCTGCTGCTCAAGCTGGGGCAGCTGCCCGCCAAGGGGTACGCGAGCCACGGTGAGTCCTGGTCGTACGCGCTCGCGCTGCGGCTGGCCTCGTACGACCTGCTGCGTGGCGAGGGCAACGAGCCGGTGCTGGTGCTCGACGACGTGTTCGCGGAGCTGGACAGCCGGCGGCGGGAGCGGCTGGCGGAGCTGGTGGCGCCCGGTGAGCAGGTGCTGGTGACCGCGGCGGTGGACGACGATGTGCCCGGCGTGCTGTCGGGGGCCAGGTTCGCGGTGTCCGAGGGCGTCGCGGAGAAGGTCTCCTCGTGAGCGGGCGTCGGAGCCGGTGATGAGCGGCGAGCGACGGGAGCCGTCCTCCGAGGAGCCCTCGGAGCAGCCGCCCGGTGCCGACCAGCCCAAGCCCCCGGAGCTGTCCGGGATCGACCTGGCCCGGCAGGCGCTGGTCGCCGCCAAGGAGCAGGCGAAGGCGCGGGGCGCCGCCGCGCAGCAGAAGAAGCAGGCGCGCCGCGGGGGCCTGCGCTCCGGCGCGCGTGCGGACGGGCGCGATCCGCTGCCGCTGGGTGCGGCGATCAACCGGCTGATCACCGAGCGCGGCTGGGAGACCCCGGCGGCGGTGGGCGGTGTCATGGGGCGCTGGCCGCAGCTGGTGGGGCCGGAGGTGGCGCAGCACTGCGAGCCGCAGAAGTACGACGAGGAAGCGCGCGTGCTGACGGTGCAGTGCGACTCGACGGTGTGGGCGACGCAGCTGCGGCTGCTGGCGCCGCAGCTCGTCGCGCGGCTGAACCAGGACCTGGGGCAGGGCACCGTAAAGCTGATCAAGGTGCTGGGTCCGGGCGGTCCGGCGCGGCGGTACGGGCCGCTGCGGGCGCCCGGCAGCAAGGGGCCCGGGGACACGTACGGCTGAGGTGGACGCGTGGTGCGGGTGAGACTCCGCTCACCGTAGCCGGAGGTTGACAGCCCGAAGCGCTGAACGCCCTCTAGAGCGTCCTGGGGCCCCGTCGCAGATATGGGGAGTCGGCCAACGGCACTTCAGGGCGGCACATGACGACTCAGGCGCCCGCAAACCCCCATTAGTGTCGGCGCTACCGGTAGACTGGTAGCAATCCCGCCCACTCGCGGAACATGTCGAACGACGCAGCCGCCCTGCTTCTGATGGAGGCGGCTCGTGCTGTGCCAGAAAGGGCGCTTCGTGGCCGACTCCGGCGACCTCAACGAGAACAACACGGCTTCTACTGAAGAGGGGGTTCCTGCCGGCGCCAGTGGCGACTCTCCGGAAGAGAAGTCGTACGACGCCAGCGCGATCACCGTCCTTGAGGGCCTGGACGCGGTCCGTAAGCGCCCTGGTATGTACATCGGCTCCACCGGGGAGCGTGGTCTGCACCACCTCGTGTACGAGGTCGTCGACAACTCCGTCGACGAGGCACTGGCCGGGCACGCGGACACCATCGACGTGACGATCCTGCCGGACGGCGGCGTGCGCGTCGTCGACAACGGCCGTGGCATCCCGGTGGACATCGTGCCCTCGGAGAAGAAGCCGGCCGTCGAGGTCGTGCTGACGGTGCTGCACGCGGGCGGCAAGTTCGGCGGCGGCGGTTACGCGGTCTCCGGTGGTCTGCACGGTGTCGGTGTCTCCGTCGTCAACGCGCTCTCGCAGAAGGTGTCGGTCGAGGTCAAGCGGGACGGCTACCGCTGGACGCAGGACTACAAGCTCGGTGTGCCGACGGCGCCGCTGGCCCGTGACGAGGCCACCGACGAGACCGGTACGACGGTCACGTTCTGGGCCGACGGCGACATCTTCGAGACGACCGAGTACAGCTTCGAGACGCTCTCGCGCCGCTTCCAGGAGATGGCGTTCCTCAACAAGGGCCTGACGATCGCCCTCACCGACGAGCGCGCGGCCCATGTGGACGAGGAGGGCAAGCCGCTCACGGTCAAGTACCACTACGAGGGCGGCATCGTCGACTTCGTGAAGTACCTGAACTCGCGCAAGGGCGAGGTCGTGCACCCCACGGTGATCGACATCGACGCCGAGGACAAGGAGCGGATGCTCTCGGTCGAGGTGGCGATGCAGTGGAACACCCAGTACACCGAGGGTGTCTACAGCTTCGCCAACACCATCCACACGCACGAGGGCGGTACGCACGAAGAGGGCTTCCGCTCGGCGCTGACGGGCCTGATCAACCGTTACGCCCGGGACAAGAAGCTGCTGCGCGAGAAGGACGACAACCTCACGGGTGAGGACATCCGCGAGGGTCTGACGGCGATCATCTCGGTCAAGCTCGGTGAGCCGCAGTTCGAGGGCCAGACCAAGACCAAGCTGGGCAACACCGAGGCCAAGACCTTCGTGCAGAAGGTGGTCCACGAGCACCTGACGGACTGGCTGGACCGCAACCCGAACGAGGCCGCGGACATCATCCGCAAGGGCATCCAGGCCGCGACCGCGCGGGTGGCGGCCCGTAAGGCCCGCGACCTGACCCGCCGCAAGGGCCTGCTGGAGACGGCGTCGCTGCCCGGCAAGCTGTCGGACTGCCAGTCCAACGACCCCACCAAGTGCGAGATCTTCATCGTCGAGGGTGACTCCGCCGGCGGCTCGGCCAAGTCCGGCCGTGACCCGCAGTACCAGGCCATCCTGCCGATCCGCGGCAAGATCCTGAACGTGGAGAAGGCGCGGGTCGACAAGATCCTGCAGAACAACGAGGTCCAGGCGCTGATCTCGGCCTTCGGTACCGGTGTCCACGAGGACTTCGACATCGAGAAGCTCCGCTACCACAAGATCATCCTGATGGCGGACGCCGACGTCGACGGCCAGCACATCAACACGCTGCTGCTCACCTTCCTGTTCCGCTTCATGCGGCCGCTGGTGGAAGGCGGGCACGTCTACCTCTCCCGCCCGCCGCTCTACAAGATCAAGTGGGGCCGGGACGACCACGAGTACGCCTACTCCGACCGGGAGCGCAACGCCCTGATCGAGCTCGGCAAGCAGAACGGCAAGCGGATCAAGGACGACTCCGTCCAGCGCTTCAAGGGTCTGGGCGAGATGAACGCCGAGGAGCTGCGGGTGACGACGATGGACGTCGACAGCCGGGTGCTCGGCCAGGTCTCGCTGGACGACGCGGCGCGCGCCGACGACCTGTTCTCGGTGCTGATGGGTGAGGACGTCGAGGCCCGGCGCTCCTTCATCCAGCGCAACGCCAAGGACGTCCGCTTCCTCGACATCTGAGCCCTGTCGGCCCTCCCCCGCCCGACGGCGGGGACCGCAGCAGCCGCAGCTCGAAAGGATCTAGAACAGCAATGGCCGACGAGAATCCCCCTGTGACCCCGGACGGCGTGACCGTCGAAGGCACCGCAGCCGCCATCGAAGGTGTCGGTATGCGCGTCGAGCCCGTCGGGCTCGAAACGGAGATGCAGCGCTCCTACCTCGACTACGCGATGTCCGTCATCGTCTCGCGTGCGCTGCCCGACGTGCGGGACGGCCTCAAGCCGGTGCACCGCCGCGTGCTCTACGCGATGTACGACGGCGGGTACCGCCCCGAGAAGGGCTTCTACAAGTGCGCCCGCGTCGTCGGCGACGTCATGGGTACGTACCACCCGCACGGTGACTCCTCCATCTACGACGCGCTGGTCCGCCTGGCCCAGCCGTGGTCGATGCGGATGCCGCTGGTGGACTCCAACGGCAACTTCGGCTCGCCCGGCAACGACCCGGCCGCGGCCATGCGGTACACCGAGTGCAAGATGAAGCAGCTCTCCATGGAGATGCTGCGGGACATCGACGAGGAGACCGTCGATTTCCAGGACAACTACGACGGCCGCAACCAGGAGCCGACGGTCCTGCCGGCGCGCTTCCCGAACCTGCTGATCAACGGCAGTGCCGGTATCGCGGTCGGCATGGCGACCAACATCCCGCCGCACAACCTGCGCGAGGTCGCCGCTGGTGCCCAGTGGGCGCTGGAGCACCCGGAGGCGTCCAACGAGGAGCTGCTGGACGCGCTCATCGAGCGCATCAAGGGCCCGGACTTCCCCACCGGCGCGCTGGTGGTGGGCCGTAAGGGCATCGAGGACGCGTACCGCACCGGCCGCGGCTCGATCACGATGCGCGCGGTGGTCGAGGTCGAGGAGATCCAGAACCGCCAGTGCCTGGTGGTCACGGAGCTGCCGTACCAGGTCAACCCGGACAACCTCGCGCAGAAGATCGCCGACCTGGTCAAGGACGGCAAGATCGGCGGCGTCGCCGACGTCCGCGACGAGACCTCCTCGCGTACGGGCCAGCGCCTGGTCATCGTCCTCAAGCGGGACGCCGTCGCCAAGGTCGTGCTGAACAACCTCTACAAGCACACCGACCTGCAGACGAACTTCGGCGCGAACATGCTCGCCCTGGTCGACGGGGTGCCGCGCACCCTCTCGCTGGACGCGTTCATCCGCAACTGGGTCACCCACCAGGTCGAGGTCATCGTCCGGCGCACCAAGTTCCGGCTGCGCAAGGCCGAGGAGCGGGCCCACATCCTGCGCGGTCTGCTCAAGGCGCTGGACGCGATCGACGAGGTCATCGCGCTGATCCGGCGCAGTGACACGGTCGAGGTGGCGCGCGAGGGCCTGATGGGCCTGCTGAGCATCGACGAGATCCAGGCCAACGCGATCCTGGAGATGCAGCTGCGCCGGCTGGCCGCCCTGGAGCGCCAGAAGATCACCGCCGAGCACGACGAGCTGCAGGCGAAGATCAACGAGTACAACGCGATCCTGGCCTCGCCGGAGAAGCAGCGGCAGATCATCAGCGAGGAGCTGGCGGCGATCGTCGAGAAGTTCGGCGACGACCGGCGCTCGAAGCTGGTGCCCTTCGAGGGCGACATGTCCGTCGAGGACCTGATCGCCGAGGAGGACATCGTCGTCACGATCACCCGTGGCGGCTATGTGAAGCGGACGAAGACCGACGATTACCGGTCGCAGAAGCGCGGCGGCAAGGGCGTTCGGGGCACGAAGCTGAAGGAAGACGACATCGTCGACCACTTCTTCGTCTCCACCACCCACCACTGGCTGCTGTTCTTCACCAACAAGGGCCGGGTCTACCGGGCCAAGGCGTACGAGCTGCCGGACGCCGGCCGGGACGCGCGCGGCCAGCACGTGGCCAACCTGCTGGCCTTCCAGCCGGACGAGCAGATCGCGCAGATCCTGGCGATCCGTGACTACGAGGCCACGCCCTACCTGGTGCTCGCCACCAAGGGCGGCCTGGTGAAGAAGACGCCGCTCAAGGACTACGACTCGCCGCGCTCCGGCGGTGTCATCGCCATCAACCTCCGGGAGACGGAGGAGGGCGCGGACGACGAGCTGATCGGTGCCGAGCTGGTCTCGGCCGAGGACGACCTGCTGCTCATCAGCAAGAAGGCACAGTCGATCCGGTTCACCGCGACGGATGAAGCGCTGCGGCCGATGGGGCGCGCCACCTCGGGTGTCAAGGGCATGAGTTTCCGCGAGGGCGATGAACTGCTCTCGATGAATGTGGTGCGGGCCGGTACGTTCGTCTTCACCGCCACCGACGGCGGCTACGCCAAGCGCACCTCGGTGGACGAGTACCGCGTCCAGGGCCGTGGTGGTCTCGGCATCAAGGCCGCCAAGATCGTGGAGGACCGGGGTGAGCTGGTCGGCGCCCTGGTGGTCGAGGAGACGGATGAAATTCTCGCCATCACGCTCGGCGGTGGCGTGATCCGTACGCGGGTCAGCGAGGTCAGGGAGACGGGCCGTGACACCATGGGCGTCCAACTGATCAACCTGGGCAAGCGCGATGCCGTGGTCGGTATCGCACGTAACGCCGAGGCCGGTCGCGAGGCCGAAGAGGTCGACGCGGGCGTGGAGCCCGGGGCGGCCGACGAGGCGGCGGGTACCGAGTCCGCGGTGGCCGAGGGCGGCGAGTCCCCGGCGGAGTAACGCGAGGAGTAGGTCGTGAGTGGAGCCACGGGCGCTGCGGCGGGTGGACCGGGAGACAGGAAGAACTCCCGTTCAGGACCCGCGACCGTGACGGAGGACAGCGCCCGTGGCTCCGCCACGTCCGGCGGTACCTCGTCCAAGGGCTCCTACCAGGGGGGAACCGTGACCGACAGGCGTCAGCCGCAACCGAAGCAGCCGCAGTCCGCTTCCCAGCCGCAGCCCCCCGCCCAGGGGCAGGGCCCGGCGTCCGGTGCCCAGGGCGGGGGCACTCAGGGTGGCCAGCAGCCGTACCAGCCGCCCCAGGCGTACCGATCGGGTGCGGGAGGGGGCGCGGGGGCGCAGCAGGGGATGCGCCGGCCGCGTACGGGCGCCCGTACGACGCCGCGTACCCGTAAGGCACGGCTGCGGGTGGCCCGGACCGACCCGTGGTCGGTGATGAAGGTCAGCTTCCTGCTGTCCATCGCGCTCGGGATCTGCACCATCGTCGCCGTCGCGGTGCTGTGGATGGTGATGGACGCGATGGGCGTCTTCACCACGGTCGGCGGCACGATCAGCGAGGCGACGGGCTCGGGCGACGGCGGCGGCTTCGACCTCCAGTCGTTCCTGTCGCTGCCGCGGGTGCTGCTGTTCACCGGGATCATCGCGGTGATCGACGTCGTGCTCGCCACGGCGCTGGCCACCCTCGGTGCCTTCATCTACAACATCTCGGCCGGCTTCGTGGGCGGCGTGGAGCTGACCCTCGCCGAGGACGAGTGACGCGCGCGGGCACCTTCGGGAGGGGCCGCGCGGCGGCCCCGTCCGGGGGGCCGGGGACTCCCGGAGCACGATTTTGGGAATGCCTCTGAAGTGCGCTAATCTTTCGGTGCAGCGCGGGGCTATAGCTCAGACGGTTAGAGCGCTTCCCTGATAAGGAAGAGGCCACAGGTTCAAGTCCTGTTAGCCCCACCAGCGCGCGAGAGGTCCTACCGGAGACGGTAGGACCTCTTTCGCGTGCGCGGTGACGGGGCGGCGGAGGTGCGGCGTGCGGGGCCAGGGCGGTGACGGGCCGTACATCGTTGCGCATCGGTCGGGCCCTAGGTCACCGATCGGTATCGGCCGGTGTGTATCATCGGCCCCCAGAGGTCCCCTACGTCAACGAAAGACGAGGTCGCGCGGTGAAGAAGCTTCTCCTGGTCGCACTGGCCGCCATCGGCGGGCTCCTCGTGTACCGCCAGATCCAGGCGGATCGCGCCGAGCAGGATCTGTGGACGGAGGCGACCGACTCCGTGCCCGCAGGTTCGGGTGTGTGAGACGAAGAGCAGTTCGTAGTCAACGTACGTACCCCGGCCACCGTGTGACGGTGACCGGGGTCTCGTGCGTCCGGGGGCGGGGCGGCGCGCGGTACGGCCGTCCCGGCGGGTTTGCCATAGCACATAAGTAGCTTGCACAAGCAAATGTGATGAGGGGTGACTCGTGGTGTGGGGGCGTACGCAGCGGCGCGGGCGTGCCGGGAGGCTGGTGCCCGTCCTGGTGCCCGTGCTCATGTCCGTACCGGCGCTGGCGGGGGCCGCGGCGGCGGGGCCCGCGGACGGGTTACGGACGACTCCGCCCGCCTACAGGACGGCGGCCGGCGCCCAGCCCGTACGGGGCACACCGGGCCCGTCCGGCGCTCCCCGGATCACGCCGGGCACGTACACCGACACCCTCGCCCGCGGCGACGAGAAGCACTACGCGGTGCGGCTGGACGGGAAGTCCAGCGCCTACTTCTCCGCGGTGGCCGCGCCCCGGCCCGGTACCAGGGTCGCCGACCACACCGACAGCCTGAAGGTCAGCCTCCGGGACGCCGACGGCAACGCCTGCTCCACGGGCGGGAGTACGTCCTTCCGGGGCCGCGGCATGGCGTATCCGATCGCCGAGTACGCCGCCCGGCGTATCGACGGCCCGCGGACCAACTGCCAGAAAGCCGGCGCCTATGTCGTCGTGGTCAAGCGGGTGGGCCGGGCATCGGCGGAAGGCGCGGCCAGTTGGCCCCTCGAACTGCGCTTCCAGCGTGAACCCGGACTGACCGGCACCCCTCCCGCGCAGCCCGCCCCGGGCACTTGGTCCACCGCAACGCCCGTACCGCTGACGGGCGGCACGAAGCAGGACGCCGAAGGCGGCACCGGCTTCAACGACGCCGGGCCGATCGGCAAAGGGGTGTGGCAGGACCGCATCAGGCCGGGCGAGACCCGGTTCTACCGGGTGCCGGTGGACTGGGGGCAGCAGCTCAGCGTGAGCGTGGAACTGCCCGGCGGGACGCTCGCGGGTGGCGGCGCGGCAGCGCGTGGGGCGGGCGTGGTGGCCGGCTCGCGGCTCGTGGCGAGCGCGCTGGGGCTGGGGGTCTACAACCCGGCACGCGGCCCGGTCAGCGACACCCGCTTCATCGCGTACGACGGGCAGCCGGCCACCGCCAGGGTCGTCACGGCACCGGTGGACTACGGCAACCGCTACAACGCCACCGCCCCGGTCAGCGCGATGCGCTTCGCGGGCTTGTACTACCTGGCCGTCTCCCTGCACCCGGACGCCGCGAAGTACTTCAAGGACGGCACCCCGATCACCCTGCGCGTCGACCCGACGGGCCGCCCGCAACGCGGCCCCGAATACAGGGAGAAGACCACCGACTTCTCCGTCACGCCACAGCAACGCGCCGCTGCAGGCGAGGGCATGACGGCGCCCCAGGTTTCGTCGAGCGGCACGCTGCGCTTGGTGGGATACGGGGGCATCAGTACGGGGACAGTGCTGCTGCTGGCGCTCGGGGTGTGGACGGTGGCAGCGCGCTGGAGAAGCGGCGGCGCGGGCCGGTAGGGGTGCCCTGGGCCCGTACCCGGCGCCCCTTTCCAGGAGGCGGGCAGCCCGTCAGCTGACGGCCAGGGCCCACACACCGAACGCGATGCACAGCAACGCCACCACGATCACTGGCACCGCGACCTTCGGAGGCGGCCCAGGCCGCCGCTGGGGCACGGCCCGGTGCCGCCGCGCAGCGGTACGTCCGGCGGGTGGCAGGGGCTGGGGATGGCCGGGTGTGTACGGGCGGGTGGCCGGGGGCTCGGCCGGGGTGGGGCCGAGGGACCGGGCCGGGGGCAAGGTCGGTGGGATCGCGGGGGGTTGTGGGGCTGCGTAGGCGTTGTGGTGGGGGGCCGGCTGCTGCGGAGCGGGTAAGCCGCTGGACGGCGGGGCGAGGGGGAAGCTGCCGGTGTCGGACATGTTCGTCGGGGGCGGCGTGGAGGGCTTGGGCGGTGTGTCCGGTGGAATGGACGGCGGCGTGACCGGCGGTGCCGACGGCGAGGCCGTTGGCCGCAACTCACCCTCCTCCGAGTGCTCCGCCCGCTCAGGGTGCCCGGGGGGCTCCTGGCTCGGAGCTCTCAGTTCCGGAGCCCCCTGTTCCGGAGTCCTCTGCCCCGAAGACCCCTGCTCCGGAGTCCTCTGCCCCGAGGCCCCCTGGCCCCCCGTACGCTCCGCCCGCCCGGCCTCTTCCGCCCCCTTCCGCGGCGCCGGCCGCAGCGGGCCGTCCGGACCGTACCCGGCCGGCAGTGGCCCGATGTGGTCGAAGACCTCGACGACCTCGTCCTCGATCGTCGCTTCCGGCAGCAGCTCGGCCGCCGCGAGCAGCGCTTTGCGGGCCCCTGCGGCCGTTTTGAAGCGCAGGTCGGGGTCGGGCTGCAGCAGGTTCGCCAGGACCTGCCACAGCGGCTCCGCGATGTCCTCGGGGGCCTCCGGCGTACCGTGCTCGGCGAAGTGCTCGATCAGGCTCTGCGAGTCCGGTTTGGCGCCGGTCAGCAGATGCACCGCGACCAGACCGACCGCGAAGAGGTCCCCGGGGAAGTCGGGCTCGGCGCCGAGCATCTGCTCCGGCGCGAAGTAACCGGGCGTACCCAACACGTAATTGGCGTCCGTCAGCCGCGGCTCGCCCTTGCGCATCGAGATGCCGAAGTCGGACAGCCGCACGTGCGGGCGGCCGGTGCCGGTCGACTCCAGCAGGACGTTCGCGGGCTTGATGTCACGGTGCACGATGCCCTCGGCGTGCACCGCCGTCAGCCCCGACAGCAGCTGGTCGAGCAGTACGCACACCAGGCGCGGGGGCAGCGGCCCGTAGTCCCCTACGAGGTGGGCCAGCGAACCGCCGTGCACCAGGTCCATGGTGAACAGCACCTTGTCGTCGTCCGCGGCCCAGCTGGCGGGGGCCAGCACGTGCGGGTGGTCGATGCGTACGGCCTGTTCGCGTACGAACCGCAGCAGCGTGTGCGCGTCGCTCTGCTGCAGGACCTTGGCCGCCACGTAGCGCCGCCGCCGCTGGTCCCAGGCGCGCCAGACGGCTCCTACGCCGCCCCGCCCGATCGGGTCGATCAGCTCGTACCGACCGGCGAAGACCTCACCCATTGCGCCCCGTCCGCCTACCGAACCACCGAACTGCCCGACTTACGGGGGCCGTCGCGCGCGCCGCCCCCGGCTGCTCGCCGTCTAACTCTGGTGGGCCTCGTAGTGGGAGACCGCGTCCGCGGTGCGTCCCGCTCCGTAGACCCGGAGAAACTCTGCCAGTTCGGGGTGGGTGGGGGCGAGGGTGTTCGCGGCGTCGATGATGTCGCCCGCGGCCGAGACCGAGCGCAGAAGTGACTGGATCTCGCGCACCACGCGCCGCACGGTCGTCGCGCCCGTGGAGGACGCGGTCTGCGCCGTGTTGTTGAGCACCGACCCGCCCGCGGTCTTCTTGATCTCGTCCATCCGGTCGGTGGCCTCGGCGGCGCTGACGCTGCCGTCCGCGACCTGGCCGGCCAGCTCCTGGAGCGCCTGGACCCGCTGGACGACGGCCGGGTTGCCGATCTTGGCCCGCTGGCCGCTCATGAGCTGCGACAGCATGGGCGCGGAGAGCCCGAGGACGGACGCGAGCCGGGCCTGGTTGAGGCCGAGATCGTCGATGAGACGGCGGAACAGCGCTCCCAGAGGCTCGCCGTACCAGCTGCGCTGCAGCTCCCGAGCGCGCGCGGTGGCTTCTTGCTGTGCTGCGTCCATGGCGTCTCCCCTGTCTCCCCGATCGCGCTTCGCTGCCGCGAATCTCGCGAAGCATCCTACGGAGAGCACCTGCGCGCGGCGATACCCGGTCGGGAAACCTGCTGGGCACCGGGTACCCTGGTTCGCGACGGGGCCTTAGCTCAGTTGGTAGAGCGCTGTCTTTGCATGGCAGATGTCAGGGGTTCGACTCCCCTAGGCTCCACAGAATCAGACCCCTCCCGCCCGCGTCACCGCAGGTGGGAGGGGTCTTTTTGGTGCCTGGGCGCCTGGGACGGGCGCGCGGGTCAGGGCTTGGACCCGCCGCTTTCTTCCGCTTCGGCCTCGGCCTGCTTGGCCTGGACCTCGGGGTCCAGGGCGGCGGCCTCGGGGGTGCCGTCGACGGCGGTCAGGGTGGCGCGCTCGCTGACCTCGGTGGGGGCCGGGGGCTCGACCAGCCAGTCCGGGTTGGCCTGCTTGTCCCACCACTTCCAGGCGGCGTAGGCGCCGCCGGCGAGCAGTCCCACGACCGCGAGGCGCTTGGCGGCCTTGCCGGCGCGACGGCGGCGGTTGTGCTTCTTGACGAGCTTTTCGATCTCCTTGGCCGACACCTGGCCGCGCAGGGCGGCGAGGGCGGCGGTGCCGCGTGCGACGGCCTGTTCGCGGACCGGTTCGGCCGCGGCGCGCGCGCTGTGCACGGCGTGCTCGACGTGCGGGGCGGTGTAGTCGGCGGCGTGGCGGGCGGCCTCGCGGGTGCGCTTGGCGGCCCGGCTCGCGGCCGCGTCCACCTTGGGCGGCAGGGCGCCGCGGGCGTGCTCCAGGCGGGGCTGCAGGTGGGCGTCGTACTGGCTGCGGGCCTGGTGAGCGGCCTCGGCCACCTTGGGTGCCAGTCGCGTACGGGCCTCGTGCGCGTAGTGCGCGGCGGTGTCCTTGGCCGTACCGGCATACGGAGCCACCACCTCCGCCGCGTGCCGCACGCTGTCCTTGGCCGAACTGGTCGCCGCGCGCACGCTGTCCTTGCGGGTCACGGGATCCTCCTCCTCGGTGGCGTGTCCGGGGGGCTCGGGGGTTGTCCCCCAATGTCTGCTGTGTCGCCTGTCCACCCGAGTCAAGATCATGCCTGTCGGCACGACATACGGCATGCGCGGGCGGGCATCCGGGTCATTGGGGGCCATACGGAGCCTTGCGATGACAATGCCACGGTTTTCCGGGCCGTGCGCCGGTTCGGCGGGTACTGGTGGCGGAAAGGGGAACGGGAACGCGGCGGTGTCCGGGTGCCGGACGGGTGTCCGTGCGAGGATCGGGAACCGTCAGTGCAGACTTATGGAAGGTAGATCGTGGCTGAACAGCTCTACGCCACCCTGAAGACCAATCAGGGCGACATCGAGATTCGGCTCCTGCCGAACCACGCTCCGAAGACCGTGAAGAACTTCGTCGAGCTCGCCCAGGGGGAGCGTGAGTGGACGAACCCGGAGACCGGCAAGAAGACCACGGAGAAGCTGTACGACGGCACGGTCTTCCACCGGGTGATCAGCGGCTTCATGATCCAGGGCGGCGACCCGCTGGGCAACGGCACCGGCGGCCCGGGCTACGAGTTCGCCGACGAGTTCCACCCCGACCTGGCCTTCAACAAGCCGTACCTGCTCGCCATGGCCAACGCCGGCCCGGGCACCAACGGCTCGCAGTTCTTCATCACGGTCTCCGCGACCGCCTGGCTGACCGGCAAGCACACCATCTTCGGTGAGGTCAGCACCGACGCGGGCAAGAAGGTCGTGGACGCCATCGCGGCAACCCAGACCAACCCGCGTACCGACCGCCCGGTCAACGACGTCGTGATCGAGTCGGTCGTCGTCGAGACGCGCTGACGCACGGCGCCGCTGAGACGCGGGAACCATTGCGCCCCGCCCGGTCGTAGATCGGGTGGGGCGCGCACTTCGTCGTGCGGTGACGTCCGCACGGATTCGGCACGAGGGACCGAGGGGACCATGGACCAGGCGCCGGGCAGTCCGCAGGAGCCGCAGGACGCACGGACGGGCGACGCCGTGCCCGGCTGCTACCGCCATCCGGACCGGGCGACGGGCATCAGCTGTACGCGCTGCGAGCGGCCCATCTGCCCCGACTGCATGGTCAGCGCGTCGGTCGGGTTCCAGTGCCCGGAGTGCGTACGCGGCGCCGGCGGTACGGGCCGTACGGCGCAGGCCACCGCCCCCCGGACGATCGCGGGCGGCTCCCTGGCCACGGACACCCGACTGGTCACCAAGATCCTGCTCGGCATCAACGTCGCGGTGTTCATCGCGGTGCTGTCGGTGGGTGACGGCCTGGTCCAGGACCTGGAGATGATCGGCGGGGCCTTCGTCCCCGGGGACCTGAAGTTCATCGGCGTCGCCGAAGGCGAGTTCTACCGCCTGCTGAGCGCGGCGTTCCTGCACGAGCAGCCGATGCACATCATCTTCAACATGCTGTCGCTGTGGTGGCTGGGACCGCCGCTGGAGGCGGCCCTCGGCCGGGCCCGCTTCGTCGCGCTCTACCTGCTCTCCGCGCTGGGCGGCAGCGCCCTGTCGTATCTCCTCGCCGCGCAGAACCAGCCGTCGCTGGGGGCGTCCGGTGCGATCTTCGGACTGCTCGGCGCGACGGCCATACTGATGCGCCGCCTGAACTACGACATGCGGCCCGTGCTGATCCTGCTCGCGCTGAACCTCGTCTTCACCTTCGCGTGGCCCGACATCGCGTGGCAGGCGCACGTCGGCGGGCTGGTCGTGGGGGCGGCCGTGACGTACGGACTGGTGCACGCGCCGCGGCAGCGGCGGGCGCTGGTGCAGGGGGCGACGTTCGCGGTGGCGTTCCTGGTGATCGTCGCGGTGGTGTGGGTGCGGACCGTCCAGCTCGTGGGGTGAGCGGGGCGGATCCCTCGCGGGGGCCGGGCCGGTGTGCGGCAGTGTCGTCACGGGGGCCAGGCTGACGGTGTGCGGTTGTGCTGTGCCGGGGAGTGAAGGCCCGGGGGAGCGCTGCGGGCACGGGTTGTCCACAGCGTGTGTCGGATCTTGTGCGCCGGGTGGAGAACGCTGGGGAACGGGTGTTCCCCTTCGCCGGTGGGTGCGTTTGCCCAGGAAGGGCGGGGTGCGGCAGGGGCGCGACCGACGGGCCGCTGGTCACACCGGCGTCAACGGCCGGGAAGTTATCCACAGATCTTCTGAAGTTTTCCCCGGCTGTGGATAACTGTGTGGATGGCCTTGGGCAGGGCTTGCTCGGACGGGCGGCGTATGGCCGCTCCGCTGGGCGTGAGCGCGCTGCCGGGCGCGGCCGTCCTCGGCGGACGGTACTACCGGAAGCCGCAGCCGGTCCGGACGTACCGGCCGGGGCTCCCCTGCCTGGACTGCTCGGTCCCGGCTACTTCCACTGGGTGGACACGCCGAAGCCCAGCGCGATGAAGCCGAAGCCGCACACGATGTTCCAGTTGTGCATCGCCTTGATGGGCAGTGCGCCCCCGGTCACGTAGAAGAGCACGATCCACACCAGACCGATCAGGAACAGTGCCAGCATCACCGGAGCCACCCAGCCCCGGCCGGAACTCATGCGCAGATTGGTCGTCTGCTTCGCCGGCGGCGGCGTGAAGTCGTCCTTCTTGCGGATCCGTGACTTCGGCACGAGGAACTCTCCTGTCGATGCTCTGCGTGACCGCACTGGGGGCGGATGATGCGTGACGCGGGCCGGGCGGGGAAGCGACGGGGAGCGGTTTCCCTCCCCGGGCGTCCGTTAGCGTAGTGCTTCCGCGGCGTCGTAAGGAGCAAGGGTACGTTGAGCACTTCCGCTGACTCCCCCGGCCGCCCGCCGCGCCGCCGCCTGCGGCCGGTGCGCCTGCTGACCCTGGCGGTCTTCGCGCTCGCCGGGCTGATCTTCTGGCTGAGCTTCGACACCGCGCGCGGTACGGACCTGCGCTCCGACGACTCGATGCTGCGGCTGTCCGACCTCATCCAGGAACGCAGCCACAAGAACGGCGCCCACGACGAGCGCAACGCCGCGCTGCGCGACGAGGTCGAGGCGCTCGCACACCAGGACAGCGGCAACTCGGAGGCGGAGAACCGCAAGCTGGCGGCGCTGGAGAAGAACGCGGGCACCAAACCGGTCACCGGCCAGGGCATGACCGTCACCCTCACCGACGCCCCGCCGAACGCCACCGCGAAGATCCCCGGCGTACCGGAGCCGCAGCCCAACGACCTGGTCATCCACCAGCAGGACCTCCAGGCCGTGGTCAACGCGCTGTGGCAGGGCGGTGCCCAGGGCATCCGGGTCATGGACCAGCGGCTGATCTCCACCAGCGCGGTGCGCTGCGTCGGCAACACCTTGATCCTCCAGGGCCGCGTCTACTCGCCCCCGTACAAGGTCACCGCCGTCGGCGACCGGGAGAAGCTGAACCGGGCGCTGACCGCCTCGCCGGCCATCCAGAACTACATGCAGTACGTCAACGCGTACGGCCTCGGCTGGAAAGTCGACCAGCACGAGACGGTGACTCTGCCCGGCTACTCCGGCACAGTGGATCTCCACCACGCACAGCCTGTGAAGCCGTGACCCGCCGGCCGCCCGCCCGGGTACCGGCGGTCGGGGAGGGGGCGGTCCGCGATGACGGCACGGTCCGGAGCGGCGGCGCGGTCCGGGACGAGGGGCCGGTCCGGGGCGAGGGGGCGGCGGCCCGCCACGGCGGTGCGGCTGGTCGTGCGGACGGTCAGCGAGGTCTGTGTCACCGTCGGCACGCTGATCGTCCTGTTCGTGGTCTACGTCCTGTACTGGACCGGGGTACGGGCCGACAGCGCTATGGACGGCGAGATCGGCGCGCTCCAGGACCGGTGGTCCACCGGCCCGGTCGCCCCCGCCTCCCCCAAGGACGCTGCCGGGCAGCCGGGCGGCCCCGCGCGGCAGCCGCGCTACGAGAACGGCAGGTCCTTCGCCGTGATGTACATCCCGCGCTTCGGCGCCGACTGGAGCAAGCCCGTACTGGAGGGCACCGGGACGGACGTGCTGAAGAAGGGGCTGGGGCACTACGACCGCACCGCCCGGCTCGGTGAGACGGGAAACTTCGCGGTCGCCGGGCACCGCCGCACCTACGGCGACCCGTTCAAGGACTTTCCCGCGCTGCGGCCGGGCGACGCGGTGGTCCTCACGGACGGCGCGACCTGGTACACGTACCGGATCGACCGGCACCCCTACAGGACGCTGCCCACCGACATCGGCGTCATCGACGCCGTACCGCGCAAATCGGGATACAACGGCCCGGGGCGCTATCTCACCCTGACGACCTGCGAACCGGAGTGGGGGCACAGTCACCGGCTGATCGTCTGGGCGCACCTGGATTCCACCCAACCCGTGGAGCGCGGAAGGCCGTCGGCTTTGACCGGCTGACCCCCCGGTCGGCGCCCTCGCCCTTTAGTCTGGTGGGGCGATCGACATCGGTCGGCGCGGTCATCGTCATCGGCGAGTAGGGACAGCGACAGCATGTACGGCTGGATCTGGCGGCATCTGCCGGGCAACACATGGGTGAGGGCGCTGATCTCACTCGTGCTGGCGCTGGCGATCGTCTACGTGCTCTTCCAGTACGTCTTCCCGTGGGCGGAGCCGCTGCTCCCCTTCAACGACGTCACGGTCGACCGAGGGATGGGCGCTGTCCGATGACCGCACGGATCCTCGTCGTCGACAATTACGACAGCTTCGTCTTCAACCTCGTCCAGTACCTCTACCAACTCGGGGCCGAGTGCGAGGTCCTGCGCAACGACGAGGTGGAGCTGCGGCACGCTCAGGACGGTTTCGACGGCGTGCTGCTGTCGCCCGGTCCCGGTGCTCCCGAGCAGGCCGGCGTCTGTGTCGACATGGTCCGGCACTGCGCGGACACGGGCGTGCCGGTCTTCGGTGTCTGCCTCGGGCTGCAGTCGATGGCGGTGGCGTACGGCGGTGTGGTGGGCCGGGCGCCCGAGCTGCTGCACGGCAAGACCTCCCTGGTCTCCCACGAGGGCGCGGGCGTCTTCAAGGGGCTGCCCACGCCGTTCACCGCCACCCGCTACCACTCCCTGGCCGTGCAGGCCGGCACCGTGCCCGACGAGATGGTGGTCACCGCCTGGACGGGCGACGACGCCGAGACCGGTGTGGCGATGGGGCTGCGGCACCGCGAACTGCCGGTGGAGGGCGTTCAGTTCCACCCCGAGTCGGTGCTGACCGAGTGGGGGCACCGGATGCTCGCCAACTGGCTGGTGGAGTGCGGCGATGCCGGTGCGGTGGAGCGTTCGGCGGGGCTCGCCCCGGTGGTCGGCAAGGTCGGCGCGTGACTGACCTCCGTCCCGGGCGCGAGGGGAGGTCCCACGAGCCGTCGCGCGACGCCGGTGGTGCGTACGACCGCGAGGCGTTCGAGGCGGCCGTCGGGCGGCTGGACGACCCGCTGACGGATCCGCTCCCGGGCCGCCCGCCGGCGCGGGAGCAGCGGCCCGGCCCCGCGCGGGGCGAGCGGCCGGGGCCGGGAGGGCTCCGGCGGCCGGAGCCGGTCCGCGACGAGCGGCCGGAGTCGAACGCGGGTGGGCGGCCGCCGGTGCAGCCCGCTTCGGGGAGCAGTGGTCCGGGGAGCAGTGGCCTGGTGAACAGCGGTCCGGAGAACAGCGGTCCGGAGAAGAGCGATCCGGCGAAAAGCAGTGCGGTGAAGAGCGGTTCGCCGTGGTTCCGGCCGCATCAGGCGCCGACGCCGGCCCCTCAGGGACGCCCGCAGGCGCCCGGCCGGAGCCAGGCGCCGCACCACTCGGCGACCGGCCCGATATCCGGCCCGGGTCGCTTCCCGGCTCCATCGGCCCCCGGGTACGTGGCGGACCCGGCTCCGGCGCCCGAGGCGCAGCCGGCTCCGGCGCACCCGGAGCAATCGGCACCGGCCACCGCGTACGTGCCGGAGACGGACCCGGCGCTGAACCCGCGGTATGTGCCTGGCCCGGTCGACGTCGCACGCCAGGCCGAGGCCCCGGCCGCGACGCCCACCCCGGGCCCGGCTTACGACACCGGGGTGGTGGCCCCCGCTCCGGACCGCACCTACGACGCTGGAACCGCGGCGCCCACTCCGGGCCCGGCTTATGACGCCGGGACGGTGGCCCCCACTCCGGGCCCGGCTTATGACGCCGGGACGGTGGCCCCCACTCCGGGCCCGGCT